>JAJRQA010000040.1 GCA_024280475.1 Alphaproteobacteria bacterium | reverse complement strand
TCACGGCCTGAAATTCGCCTGCCTGCGCAAGTTTTACCAGAAAAGCCAGTTCCTTGGCCGAGGGCTTTGTTTCGCCCGCCGATATTAGCTTGCCGCTTTTTCGGCTGTTTCGCCAGGCCCATAACATTCCTTTGAGATCGGCAATCACCAGCAACAAGGCTCCGCCCGGTTTGATCGATCCTTGAACCCGCTCGAATGGCGCGTTACCTACGCATTCGACGATGACATCATAGGTTTTGCCGTTTTTGGCAAAATCTTCTTTTTCGTAGTCGATCACATGATCTGCCCCAAGCGAAGTGACAAGTTTGGCATTACTGCTACTGCACACGCCCGTAACGATCGCGCCAAAATGTTTTGCAATCTGTATTGCGGCAGTGCCAACAGCGCCAGAAGCGCCGTTAATAAGCACCTCATCACCCGCTTTAAGCGGTGAACGATTGAAAAAAGCCAGCGCTGTATAGCCACCAAAGATCAGCGTTACGGCGTCTTCAAAACTCATATTATTTGGCTTCAACGAGACCGGACCATTTTCCGGTACGCAAACATATTCGGCGTGGCCGCCAAATTTGGCCCCGGTCAGTGCGATGATTTCGTCACCAGGTTTGAATTTGGTAACATCTTTCCCCACCGCCTCGACAATGCCAGCTATATCCATACCGAGGATTTTCTTGCGCGGTGCAAACACCCCAAGTGCAAGTGGTGCAAAAAACCAAAATCCTTTCGGGAGGTCGAGACATCGCACCCTGTGGTCAGCAATGCTCACCGTTGTTGCATGAACCCTGACAAGGATCTCGCCGCTTTTAGGAGAAGGCTTTGGAATCTCTTCAATTTTGACGACTTCGGGGCCGCCAAATTTGCGATATACAGCTGCCTTCATCAAAAATCCTTCCTCGATGAATTTCTATTTATGAGATATTGAAGATAGGCGGAATGTGTCTTAATTCAACAATTATAGTGGATAAATAACCCACTAGGCAGATTTTAATATTTGATTTTTGTGGTTATCAGCTCGAACCGTTCGGTTGGGGGCTATTTTTGCAATTTTCTTATCATCTGCTCTAAGCGGGCCACCAAAAACACTATTTCCGCCGTGCCGCATCGAGGCGCTCAAGCGCTTTGCGCAGGCCATCGTCAGTGACGGTCGATAGATCTGCAAGGGGACCGTCCTCTTGGCATTTGATGTGGTCGCTATGGGCACTTGCGGTCGGACGCTCTTTGCAAATCGGGCCTTGAATGATGCGAATGTCTGTGACGGCGCTATAGCCAAAATAGCTGTTGATGCGCTCCATGATTTCTTCAAGACGATATTGAATATCGAGTGCCAGATGGCTTTCGACCCTTAGTTTCAAGGTGATGCCTGTCTGCAGTTTCTGCGAGGGGCGTTTTTTAGGGGCCGGTTCGAAATCACCCTGAATTTCTTGCGCTTGTTGACGCGGCCAGTTCATTTTTTCGGGGCAGGTATAGGCGGCCAGTTCTGGCCCGACAATGGCTGGCCAGTCGGTAATCAGCGACATGTTGGGAAAGCCTTTTTTGGCCAGCACCTTGCCGGTGATTTTAGGCAGGAAACTGCCGATGGTGCGCGGGCGGGCGCGATATTTGTTGTTGGCCATGGACGCTTGAACTATCCTGTTTGCTGATTCGTTTCATCACTTTAACATGAGCGCAAGCGAATCGCTCGAACGGTCTGAAGCGAAGGGGATAAGTAGTGGAGAACGCGCGGCACGCGAAAATGCTTCTGGCATGGTATGACCTGCACGCCCGCGTGCTGCCATGGCGTGTCGCGCCCAATATTGCGGTGCCCAAAAGGCCGGACCCCTACCATATCTGGCTATCGGAAATCATGCTGCAGCAAACGGTTGTCAAAGCCGTTATTCCCTATTTTGAGACGTTTTTGCAAGAGTGGCCGAGCGTCTTTGACATGGCGGCCTGCGATCGCGAAGAGGTGCTGAAGCGCTGGGCAGGGCTTGGTTATTATGCGCGAGCTCGCAATCTTCACGCCTGCGCCAAAGTGATCGCCGCTGAGCATGGCGGGCGCTTCCCCTCAGATGAAAAAGCCTTGCTGGCCTTGCCCGGTATCGGGCCTTATACAGCCAGCGCCATACGGGCCATTGCCTTTGATCAAAAAGCCACCGTTGTGGATGGCAATGTGGAGCGCGTGGTGGCGCGCTTGTACGCGCTCGAAAAACCGTTGCGCGAGATCAAGACCTTGTTGAAGCAAAATGCCGGCGCGCTGACGCCTGACAAGCGGCCGGGCGACTATGCGCAGGCGATGATGGATCTGGGGGCAACCATTTGCACGCCTGCCAGTCCCAAATGTTCGTCCTGTCCGCTCACCAAACATTGTATGGCACATGAACAAGATTGCGCAGCGAGCCTGCCGATCAAGGCTCCTAAAAAGCCAAAGCCAGTGCGCTATGGCACAGCCTTTTTGGTTTTGCGCGAGGATGGAGCTGTTTTATTGCGCCAACGCCTCGCAAAGGGCTTGCTGGCATCGATGCTGGAAGTGCCAGCGACCAGCTGGTGTGTGAAACCAGATTCAGGTGTCGACAGAGCAACGGGCGATGAAGGCGCTGCTCCGGTCAGCGCTACATGGCAATCAGTGCCAGGCATTGTGCCCCATACGTTTACCCATTTTCACTTGCAGCTTGATGTAAAACTGGCGCGGGTGGGCATTGATTGTGTGCCTCTGGCGCACGCCGACCCTTCGCGCTGTCGCTGGGTATGCCAATCGGAGCTGGCAGATCAGGCCCTGCCAGGCATTATGCGCAAAATCATTGCGCACGCGATTGATATGCCGATCGATGAGTTAGTGGGTGACTGACGATGAAGTGACCTCGTCACCTATTGCGTATCTTGCCGGTTCAGATCGAGCCAGCCCTCGCCCTGGTTGCTTCGCATTGTGACGGTCTGTTTGTTGCCATTGAGGATAATGGAAAAAATGCCTTTTACCTTGTGCAGCACGTTATGAAAGGTACCTGAATATTTGGTGGCGCTGATTTTCTTGACGGCGACATTTTGCGAAATAATGCCAATTGGCGAGGAGCATTTATAGACGGCATTGTATAAGCCTCTGCCCGGGGATTTCTGAATCTCGGCCCGGCATCTGGTTTTTTCCTTGGCCCCGCCGTTTGGCTGTACAATGCCGCCGCCGCGCCATGAACCAATGAGCGAAACCGATTTGGCAGCGCTGATACTGGCACCAAGTGTGGTTGAGAATATGAGCACGCTGGCGACGATGAAAGACCGCATAATGATTTTCCTGTTCATTTGCCCTGTGCAATTGCATTGATCGGGTAAGCAAAGTGATGGATGCACATGTTTAGCATGTTTTAGTCGGTGCGGCTAATTTTGATCGCCGCTTTTCTTTTCATCCCAGATGTACCATATTGCGCACACAAAAACCAGATCTGGCAAGAAGGAATTTCGCATGAATAGCGATGAAATGAAGGTCAAGGCGGCGCAAAAAGCCATGGACTATGTGCAAAATGGCATGAAGCTTGGGCTTGGAACAGGATCAACTGCGGCCAAATTTGTTGATCTTGTCGGGGCGGCGGTGGCCGATGGGCTAGGCGTGGTTTGTGTGCCGACCTCCGTTGCCACAAGGGATCAGGCGGCAGCGCTCAATATTCCCCTTACCACCCTTGAGCAGACCCCTCATCTTGATGTGACCGTTGATGGCGCCGATGAGCTGGATGAGCATTTGCGCCTTGTGAAAGGCGGCGGCGGCGCTCTGTTACGCGAAAAAATCGTTGCCACAAGTTCTGATAAAATGGTGGTGATCGCTGACGACAGCAAGCTGGTCAAGGTTTTGGGGCAATTCCCGCTGCCCATTGAAGTCGTGCAATTTGGCCTCAAATCAAGCTTGATGGCCATTGAGGCTATGGCGACACGGGTCGGCTGTGTGGGCGAAATCAAGCAGCGCATGCTCGAGGATGGCACCCCATATATCACCGACAATGGCAATTTCATTCTTGACGCTCATTTTGGTCAGATCGAAAAACCAGAAGCCCTTTCAGGGGCCTTGACGCAGGTACCAGGCGTTGTCGAGAACGGTCTGTTCCTGGGGATTGCCGATGTGGCCATCGTTGCCGGACAAGATGGCATTACGACGCTAGAAATTGATGGGGCCTGATATGACTTCATATGATTATGATCTATTTGTCATTGGTGCGGGGTCTGGCGGCGTGCGCGCGGCAAGGGTCGCAGCTTCAATGGGTGCAAAGGTTGGTATCGCCGAAGAATTTCGCGTCGGCGGGACTTGCGTGATCCGCGGCTGCGTTCCAAAGAAACTATTGGTTTATGCGAGTAAGTTCAGCGGCATGGTTGAGGATGCGCAAGGCTTTGGCTGGACCATTCCAGAACCCTCTTTCAGCTGGCAGACCCTGATCAAAAACAAGGACCGTGAAATAGATCGCCTTAATGCGATCTATTTGCGTAATCTCAAGGGGTCGGGCGTCGAGGTGTTCGAAAGCCGGGCTGTGCTTGACACTCCCCATAGCGTCAAGTTGGCGGAACTTGATAAAACATTTAGCGCCAAAAACATCCTGATCGCCACGGGCGGCGCGCCGTTTATTCCAAAGGTTGCGGGGGCCGAACATATCATCACCTCCAATGAGGCGCTGCATCTTGAAGAACTGCCGGAAAGTATTGCTATTGTCGGGGCCGGCTACATAGCTCTTGAGTTTGCAACCATTTTCGCTGGACTGGGTGTTAAGGTCAGCGTGCTTTATCGCGGCCCGCAGATTTTACGAGGCTTTGATAGTGATGTGCGCGATACCCTTGCTGTGGAGTTGACCAAGCGCGGTATCGATATTCGCTGTAACACTGATATTGTTTCGATTGCACCCGATAATGCGGGAGCTGGCGGCTATGTTGTTGATTTCAAGGATGGTGACAGCTTGCACAAGCAACTTGTCATGTATGCCACGGGCAGGGTGCCCAATACCCAGGGTCTTGGTCTTGAAAATGCGGGCATTGATCTGGGCTGGAACGGCCATGTTGTGGTCGACGAGTTTTCACGCACCAGTGTTGAGCATATTTATTCTGTTGGAGATGTGACAGATAGGGTCAATTTGACGCCAGTGGCAATTGCCGAGGCCATGTCGTTTTGCGAAACTGTTTATAATGATAATCCAACACGCGTTGATCATGAATTCATTGCAACGGCAGTGTTTACCGAACCTGAAGTCGGTACGATTGGCATGGGTGAAGAAGAAGCTCGGGAAAAATGCCGCACGGTGGATATTTACAAGAGCCGTTTTCGGCCAATGTTCCATACGCTTTCAGGGCGTGACGAGCAAATGTTGATGAAGCTGGTGGTGGATGGTGACAGCAACAAGGTGGTGGGTTGTCATATTGTGGGGCCAGACGCCGCCGAGATGGTGCAAATCGCCGCTATCTCAATCCGTATGGGGGCGACCAAGGCCGATTTTGACGCCACTATGGCCTTGCATCCGTGCGCCGCGGAAGAACTTGTTACCATGCGCGAAAAGTGGACCCCTCCAGAAGACGAGGGTAATCAACAGGCTGAAAAATCGCAGGGTTCAGGGTTCGGAATAGAATTTTCAGGCTAATAGCGCTTGTTGGCCTCTCTGGCATGTTGCAAGCGGTGATTGCCTATGCTAGAGCAGGCTCAATCTTTGCTAAAATTTTTGGTAAGGAATTCTTGAAATTTTATGCTATTTGGATATGACGGTGAGTGAAAAACTTGCTTGAGGCTATTTATTCCAGATGGCCCTATCTAGCGGCTAAAAATAAAAAAGGTGCGAAGCTTAAAAGTGGCAGGTAGTGAACCCAATATTACTGGCGTGGCGGGTCGTTATGCAACAGCTCTGTTTGAGTTGGCGCATGATGAGGATAAGCTTGATCAGGTGTTGAGCGAACTCAACGGTTTCAAAGCTCTTTTAAATGAGCACGAAGACCTGGATCTTGCCCTCAAAAGCCCCGCATACGGTCTGGACGAAAAACAAGCCGTTTTGATGCAGGTGCTTCAAAAGATGCAGGTGAGCACGCTCACAACTAATTTTCTGGCACTGGTAGCCAAGAATAACCGCTTGTCGACTACGCGCGATATGGTCAGTGCATTTAATGCACTTATGGCCAGGCATAGAGGCGAAGTGCGCGCGCATGTGACATCGGCCAGCGAGTTGTCGCAAGCGCACAAGGATGCCCTTGCAAAAACACTCAAATCCACTATTGGCCAGGACGTCAAGATCGACACGCTGGTCGACCCTGATCTGCTCGGCGGATTAATCGTTAAAGTCGGCAGTAAAATGATCGACAATTCCCTGCGTACCAAACTGAACAATTTACGTGTTGCCATGAAAGAGGTGAGTTGATGGATATTAAGGCTGCAGAGATTTCCTCCATCCTCAAGGAGCAGATCAAGAATTTTGG
>JAJRQA010000039.1 GCA_024280475.1 Alphaproteobacteria bacterium | reverse complement strand
TTATTTTCATGGTATTTCCTACTACAATAGCCCCTTCTTTTACTACGGGTTTTTGTACAATAGCACCTACGGATAAAATTGCAGAGTTTGGTTGGTTAATAATAGAGGTAAATTCTAAAATACCAAACATACCTAAGTTAGAAATGGTAAAGGTACTACCTTCCATTTCGTTTGGAGCAATCTTTTTTGTTCTGGCTTTACCTGCTAATTCTTTTACTTTTCCACCAATTTGAGTTAAACTCATTTGATCTGTAAACTTTAAAACAGGAACTAATATCAATGCTGCAGAAATGAGCGATGCTGATCTCAAAAGGTTGGCTCAAGCAGATGTGCGAGAAGCCACGTTGCCAGATGTGCAGGCTGCTCGCTATGAATTGGCAGATCGCAGCCTGCCAGCCGGAAAATTACGTGGCGGGACAATCAAGGGTGAAGAGGCACTGAAAGGTGGCTTGCCACGGACACGGGAGGTTCTGCGCCAAATCAAGGAACGCTATGGCAAGACCATCAACAAGGCCGAAGCTGTTCGAGATGCAGAAGGGCTTGACCCGTCATTGAGAGTGATGGGAGGGTTCAAAAACCCGCGCTGGACCGGACATGGAGTGATTGACGAGTCTCTGAATGCGATTGCTTCGTCGGGTGGCGAATGGCGCACTGGCGTGCAGGGTATAAGGGAGGTGCGCTCGAACCTTCGCAGGGCGGAAGCCGCAATGACCGACACGCAGCCAAACGCCCTCACACGTGGTGATATAAAGCGCCTTCATGGGACAGTGTCAGAAGACACGCGCGAGATGTTCATTAATGCAGGCAAAAGAGCACATGCACTGGACCGCCATGACAAAGCGATGGCTTATAGAGAGGCAGCCGCCTCCTATGAGTCTGCAGACGGTCTGACAAGGATAAACAAAGAGCACTTGCAACAGATCAATAACGGCATTACCAATATGAGGAAGGATGAGTCGGTAGCATCAGGCGTTATCAATGCTATGAAAAGAGGCAAGAGTGGCAACATAAACGCGCTCCGAGGTTTAAGCAAGGTTCTGCCGGAAAGTGGTCTGGATGAGATAGCCTCGACGGTCATTGCGGAAATAGGTCGGCCAAAAGGTGGTGCGGGTAGCGCTCTGAAAGAGGCGGGGTTCTCGCCATCACTTTTCGCAAAGAACTGGTACGAGCTTAGCGATGAAGCCAAGAAAATATTCTTTTCCCGCCGCCCACGTCAACGAATGATGCTGGATAAGCTGGCACGGGTCGCACAGGCCAGCAAGGATTATGAAATGCTGGCCAACACCAGCAAGACAGGTGTCTCGAACTTCGTTACCGCTGCTATGGGAACGGGTGGCTTGGCCATGATCGACATGCGTGTGGCAATAGCAGGTGTAGCATCATTCATGATCGGACGCGGCACTGCACACTATATGTAGTCCCCGGCCTATGTCAGCTGGCTGTCGCGCTCGCTTGACTTACCACCGGTGAAGTTTGCGCGCGCCCTCAAGCAGTTGCGTGGCATAGCGCTGAAGGACAGGAAGATTGGCCCGAAGGAGCGTCAGGCCCTCTTGACACTTATCAGGCAGGTTGAAGGCGGTGAACAGGTAGACACCCGCCGCGACGCCCGTTAGGATGACGCGATTATCAGCAGAAGGAATATTATTATGAAGTGGGCCGGGGCGTTATTACTATCATTACTTGTCACAGGCTGCACGGGCGGCCATGTATCGAAGGCACCGATGGAATTTGAAGGTGTAGGCAAGGTCTATCGATATCAGGGCAAGGCGAATTTCGCCCATCAGCAAGACGAGGCCCAAAGAATGATGACGGAGCACTGTAAGGGAATAAATGGCGGTAGGCCGGTTATTGTGAGCATGAACGGCCAAAGCAGAGGGTTTGTTAAGATGGGCAATAATTACATTCGCAGTAACAGCCAGGTCATTTACTACAAGTGCAAAAAATAGCGCTTATGAACAATCAAATAAAAACAGCCTCGCCATTTTGGTGGGGCTTTTTGCTGGCCTTTTTCAGTATCTGATGAGGTAGAGAACAAACGAAAAGCCCCCGGTCCGTGCGGGACCGAAGGGCTTGTAACACCACACAATATCAAAGGAGATGTGGCATATGAGACGAACAATAGCAGAAATGCGCAAACTGGTCAAAGAAATTGGAAAGATCAAGATGAACACCATCATATCCGCCTTGGCGATCACTGGAGCTGTTGTAGTGGGATTTGGGTTTGGCGCTGTACCAGGCTGGACATGGGTACCATTCACAGGGGTTTTCTGCGCAGGTTTTCTTTATGTCATTTTCAGTGACAACCGCAAAGCGAAGAATAAAGAAGCTCGCCGTTAAGGCGGTATTTTTAGGGGAGATCGATAGATGGACGCCATAACAAGAGCACTGACCGGTGAGCAGAAAAAGAAGCTTGCGCAAGCAGTTGCAGCACTCGATCCAATCAGCCAGCTTCTGGCTGGCCAGGATGGACGCAATGAGCAGCTGGCACAGACGCCAGCTGGCCCACCAATGCGAACAGCAGAGACTACGCTTGATCCAATGAGCGACCTGCTTGCTCAAGCCACTGGTAGCCCGCTGGCTGGGCAAGTGGCGAATTCGATATACCGCGCAGGAAAAGGAGCGCTGCATGATACGTTCGTCAAACCAGCCCAATTCGCCAAGGCCATGACCGTTGATCCGTTGATTGACGGCGGTACGGCGCTAGGGGAAGGGCTCGCACAGGGGGATATTACAAAGGTTGCTGGTGGGGTTGGCCTTGCTGGACTGTCGCTCATGCCAGGTCTGAAGGCCGGGCAGGCCATGTTCAAAACTATCCCACGGCTTGCGGGGTACACCGCTGGTATGACAGCATCAGATCAGGCCGTGCGAGGAGAATATAGCCGCTACAATAACGATCTCGTGGGCGAGATGACCATGTCGGCGCAAGCACGGGAGCCAACACCAGAGGAAATGGTGCAGCTCCAGTCACTGGGCTACGATGATGAGGGTGGTGTTAGCAGATATCAAACCGACCACGGACTTGTTGACGATGGAGAAATGGGACCAAAAACCAGTGCGTCACTGGCTGCAACTTATCAGGCAAACCAGCAACAGCAGTCTTTCATTGCGAAAAAGGAAGCAGAGACGCAGTCTAAAATCCAGATGATGCAGGCGCAAAACCAGATGGCACGGGGTAATCGGGCCAAAGATGCACAGATGACGACCAGAGAGAAGTACCCATGGGTCGCCCCTGTGGCTGCTGGCGCTGGTATATTAGCATCCGGGCTGGCAGGCAGGGTCATTGGCGCGCGTGGAGCACGGTCTCTAAACAAGCGTATGCAGGGCGTAACAGACAGTTGGGGTAAAACGGTCAAGGCAGGCGAAAAGGCACTGGACGATGGAAGAGCGGCAAACGCTGCGTATTTCGCCGCCGCAGCCAAGAAAATGGGATCTCAGCATGACGAGCTGATGCAGGCCGCTCCGCCAAACCTGGACTGGAAGACGTATGCCGGAGCAGGCTTTATGGCTGATCTTGGTTTGATGGCACCAACAATAGCGGATTATGTCGGTTCGGATCCAGGCACGGAGTTACATGACAGGGCCGCAGACGATTTGTTCAGTGCCAGAACACCTTTGCGGATGGCAGCTGGTACGATCACTGGTGCGGGCGCTGCTCATTTGGGCGGTTCCTTTGGTCGCAGCAAGTGGATGTCCAAAGCGCAGTCCCATCCATCTTATCATGGGGAGACAGAGGCCCTGCAAAACGCCACAAGTGGTAGCCTGAAGGGCGGCAGCGATAAAATCAGCCAACTATTGCAGGGTAGTGCCAAGAACGATCTGGTGACCAGAAAAGCAATGGCAGAGGCCAATGCGGTTGATATACATCCAAAGGGACCATCCGGGGATGATCCGATTAGCAGGCAGTTGCGTTCTGAGCTTGGCGAGCTTTCTGGCGACGTTCGAGATTTGCAAGGTGCTGTTCACTCTCAACAAGGTGCTGTTTTTCAGCGGCAAGTGCACGGGCAGTCTCAGCGCGGAGAAGGGGTCCAAGCTGATCTATTCGGTCAAAGACCGGCTGTTGCTCCAGCGCCGGGATCTTCCGGCGTTTCATCTCAGCCACCAGGTCAGCCAGCTGGTAGATATCCAGGTCCTGAAGCTTCGCCAACCAATCCGTCATTACCAAAACCCCCAGCACATACACAGAAATTGACCAAATTTGCTCGTGAGAATGTAGCACAGAAAATCGATGGTGGCAAGCCGTGGCCAGAGGCGATGGCGCTTGGCGGAGAAGATGGAGTTACAGCGGCGCTACGTGCTCAATATGGCGGCGTACCAAAGTCGTTTGATCGAGCTCATGGAGCTGCCGCGCAACATCTTGGCGATATGTCCAGTGCTGGCGCACAGATTACCGGGGATGTCATCAGAAACATGCCTCTAAAGATTGGTACGCAGAGGCTACTCGGACTTGGTGGCGCTGGTGCTTTAGCCACAGATCCGATCCTACAGGCGCTTTATGCGCAATACCCACCAGCGGTGGGCACACAAGGAGGTTTTTAGATGGCTAAAAACGCAGCTGGAGAGTTTATTCCCGTTCGAGATTACGAGCAGGATGCTGCCAACAAGGTCGACGCGTCCCCGGCTCATTTCATGGAACAAATCACGGGGCTGTACGCGGCCATTAATGAGCTTCGCCTGGGGCTGGTGACACAAGCCAGCACGACATCGACCCTGGTGACCGGGCTTCGTGATGAATTACGAGGCGGTATCCCACCGGAAAAGTGGGACACTCTGGCAGAGATTGCGGCAGAGTTAGAGGCAGACGATACGGCCTTTGCAAGCCTGATAACCCAGCTGGCCCTAAAGGCACCAATAGACAACGCTGCCCTGACAGGCACGGCAAGCGCTCCAACACCAGCACAAAGTAGCGATAACACCGATATCGCCACCACCGCCTTTGTGCAGGCGCTGGTTTTGGCAATGAAGCAAGAGATCTTTGGCGGCACGCCAAATGCGCAGTTCGATACGATCAAGGAAATTGCAGACGAGCTGATTGCTGATAACCAGCCAGCCATTGAATGGGGAGTAACCAATATGAATTGGGGACCTGAACAGATAAATTGGGGAGCAGACGCATGAGTTTTGATCTAAAATTACAAACACCGGTGCCGGTTGGTGGCAATATCGCAGATGATGAACTGTTATTCGGGGCCAGAAGCCAGGGCGATGCAACGCCAACCACTTATAGTGCAGCAGCTGTGCGAGAATATGTCCGCAAGGATATTGCAGACGGACTGTTTTATAAGGCGAATGCCAACGCTGTGGCATTTACAAAAACTGGCCCCAACACCATCTCACTCAAGGCCGGTGCAAAAATAGAGCTGAATGGCGCTGTTAGCCGCTTTGACAATGACACGCCGGTCATAATGCCAGCACTAGTGGCTGGTGAAGACTATGCCATTTATCTGTGTCATGATGGTGCGTTGCGAGCGGATCCGAATTTTACCGCACCAGCTGGCTATGACATCACCAATAGCCGCAAGCTTGGCGGTTTCCATTATGCGCCAGGCGGCAATGCAGCCGCGCAGGCGGGCGGTGACTCAGTACCAACCATCAACCCATACAGCCTTTGGGATCTCAAGTGGCGACCAGCCTGCCTTGATCCACGCGGCATGGCGCTGGTGAATGATGGGTTCTGGTGCGATATCTACCTGCTTGGCGTTGATCATGCGATAAACGGCACGAGCAAATTTGGAGTCACCATTGCCGATGGATCCGCACCACCCAAAATACCGACCAGTTTTGGTGGGGATGGAGTGGCCTCTTTTTCCAACCTTAATTGGTGGAATGCCGCTGAGTGCATGAGTGCTGGGGGGAAGCGGTTGCTTGACCAGGCAGAGTTCATTGCCTCTGCCTATGGTGTCACTGAGGCGACATCGGTTGGAGCTGATCCGATTACCACCAAACTTGACGCCCCTCGCACATCGCGCTGGGGCATTATGCAGGCCACAGGCAATCTGTGGGTGTGGGGCCGAGACTTCAGTTATCGATCAGACGGCACTGCATGGAGTTACAAAGCCAATACAGGTGGGCGAGGAAGTGCATATACGCAAGGCACACACGGCCTAGTAGCCGCGCGACTTGGCGCCAGCTGGAGCAACGGGTCGGACGCTGGTTCGCGTTCGTCGGGCTGGAACCACTATCCGTGGAACTCGACCAGCGGCGTTGGCGCTCGCGGGGCCTGTGATCACCTGAAACTGGTCTAGTGGAGCGAAAGCGACACAATGATTAAGGATGAGACCGCGAGTTACCGCCAGCTTGCAGTGGTGGAAAAATATGAGACGGTCATAAATTATCTGTATCCAATTCTTCAAAATGTCCCGCGCAAGCATGGTATCGCGCGAGACATCATGATGCGTGTTCTTTTTGAGGAAGTGGAGTTGATTATCGAGGCGGGCAAGTCAAAATCCCCGTCACGACTTTATTCCGCAGATGCGCATTTGGCACTTTTGCGGTTCTGGTTGCGGTTTGCCGCTGATCCGGCACGCAAGTTGATCACACCAAAACAGCACAGGGTCGCACAGGCGATGATTGCAGAGGTGGGTGGGATGCTTGGGGCGTGGATCAAGACGGTAAAACGCAAGGGGTGATCTGGGTAATAGCCGCGCTACTTGGCGCCAACTGGAGCAACGGGTCGAACGCTGGTTCGCGTTCATCGAACTGGAACAACTATCCGTGGAACTCGAACAGCAACATTGGCGCTCGCGGGGCCTGTGACGACTAAATTCCGGCTCTTCACACCTTACGGGGGTGTAGGCCGATCACTTTATCAGGTGGTCAGCCAGGTCACCCTGCTTCGGCGAATACATTACGGGGTCCGGCATAACAGGGTGTAGACAATCGAAACCTGCGGCTGGCATTATTATGGGCAAAAAATATCGCAATCTACTGGAGAAAATTGGTGCAGAGCGCAACATGAGAGCTGCGTTACAGCAAGCCTCGCGTAGCAAGCGTCAGACAGTGGGTTTTCTGGAGTTTAAGGAATATGCAGAGATCAATTTGGCCAAGCTGGCGGATGAAATCGCCAGTGGTACTTATCGATTGGGACAAACAAGAGAGTTTTACGTCTATGAGCCAAAACGGCGGCTGATCTCGGCACTCCCCTTTTATGATCGCGTGGCACAGCATGCCCTTGTGAATATTGTAGGTCCAATATTCGACGCAACACTGCTGCCTGGCACCTATGCCTGCCGCAAAGGCAAGGGCACACATGCAGGGGTCAAAGCAGTGCAGGCAGAACTGCACAATATCAAGAAGCAAATAGAGGATTTCTCGCGGGAAAAACTGGGATTGAGCCTGAGCCGATGGAGCGTGTCCAGCATATCGCGCGGGGTCAATTTTCTTGGCTACCGGATCTGGCCAACCCACAAACTGCTGCGGCGCGATAGCGTCAAAAGCGCCCGCCAAAAAGTCAGAAGATATTTAAAAAACGACGAACGCCAGAGGTTGCAGCGTTTTGTTTCGTCATGGAACGGGCATATCAAGTGGGCTGATGCCCACAATTTACGAAGCATGTTGAACAAGGAGATAGAAAATGCCGATTATTAATACACGATCTGATCTAGAAGCCCTGAGAGGGACGCCCGATTATGGCGCAGCCTTGCGGGCTCTTCTTGGGGCATCCGTGACGTGGATCAACACAGCCGAAGAAGATGCACCACCGGTGTGGGAAAAGCAGACTGTCCTGTCGCATATCGAAAAAATGGGCTTTGCAACGCTTGATGCCCTACTGGCAGAGTGCGCAGCAGCGGGGATTGTGCCGACAGAGCCAACTGCACCAATCGTTGAACCGGTAATCGTAACCGCTGATATGGTCAAGACGGAACGAGATCGGCGAACATATCAGGATTTCGAATTCGAGACCCACTCCTTTAATGGTAACGCAAAATCATATGCCGCGATCGAGGCCAAAGCATCCATAGCCGCCGACAAAGCGGCCATGCCTGCAGACACAGTTGATTGGCTGGCAACGGGGATCCCCACAACTTGGACAGACAGCTATGGCACCGAGGTGCCAATGACCATGGATGCCATGATCTCAATGCGCAGTACCTGGATTTTAAGAGAGCAGCAGTTACGCCAAAAAGCGCGGACACTGATGGCCCTTGAGCCGATACCAGATGATTTCGCAACGAATGAAAATCATTGGATTTAGGAACCACCCAGGAGGTGGTCTTTTTTTTGGGGAGTGACAAATGATTGAACTAAGCTTCATGACAAAGCTCTGGATTGTCCTGGGCACGGTCATCGTGACGGCTGTCATCGGCACGGCATGGGTACTGGCCAAAAAGCCACGGAAAACAGACAGTATCGGCGATGCAGCGCAAGACGCTATAGCTGCGAGCGCCAATCCAATCGCCACAGCCGAGAAGTGGCTATTTGAGGCCGTATCGTACCGGTCAGCGCTTCGTCTTGTCCCCCAGGTACAGATTTCGGCTCTAATGCTGCTGCTGCTGTGGGTCAATGACTTGATATTTGGCTTTGGCACGATTGGCGGGATTTTTCCAATAGAAAACCCGTTCTATAAATACGCTGTCGCCGCTTTTTTCGCCTTTGGGCCACTGCTTATCGATACATCAACCTATAATGCGATGCTCAGCGCCCCAGCCGACATGACCAAAATGTTGCTGACAGCGAAGGCCAAGCTTTTTCTGCTGATCATTGTTGGATATGGCACGACGATATTCATGGCCTGGGCCAATGGTGGCGCGATGCAGGACAGCTTTAAGCATTCGTCGGTCGACACGTCGGATGAGTACCAGTCGGCAAAGGATGAGAGGAAGGAGGTTGCTCAGAGCAAGAAATCACTCAATACCAGCATTATTCAGCAGCAGGCCCTACTCAGCAGAACCAAGCAAAATGTCGCTAGAGAATTCCTGCCAAAATGCATCAGTCAGCCGGAGCGGTGCCCTAAATGGAGTGAATATAAAGCTCTTGAATTGTCGCAATCTGCGGCTCTGGGGACCATGCAGGGGCAATATGCCAATTTCCAGAACCGCTATGATGATCTCAATGCCAATATTGGCGATAAGAAATCCAGCGGCCAGACTGCTGCCAGCAAGAATATTGCCGAATTTATTAATCTGGCGTGGTTGCTAGCCCTGTTCTTGTTTGCCATATCGCTGCAATGGTTGTCGGCAGTCCCTGCTTTTCAGGAGTTCACGACAGCCCGCCTGCATTCTGTGGCGCAGAAAATACGGGACGAGCTAGGCGAAGACATTCTCAAAAAAGCAGCATTGAAGTTGCCAGTAGTCTATCAGAAAACGGCGCTGGAGAGTGTGGATTTTGCGGATATTGAAACAGTCCAGCAGATTGTGATCAATAACACTCTCGACACTGCAAAAAGCCCGCAGCATCGGGATATTTTGCGGTTGTTCGAGACAGGTTATATCATCAAGTCGGAAAATGACGCGCTGTCGATCAAAGAGGTCAGCAGAGCCTATAGCAACCTCCCTATTGAGCGCAGAGAGGGCCATGCAATGACAGACATGGCCGCAATCGCCGTCATTCGCGATGCCTTGCGCTATGTGCCGGATGCAAAATTGACATCAGATGGGATAGAGGGTTGGAAACTGAACCTGTCCATGGTGGTCGGCACATGAACATGTCAACAGGAATAAGAGATGTCGGTCCGGCCCCAGTTCTGGCTGCTGGCCTTATTGCCGTGCTGTTGGCCTTTTTGTTGTTATGGCCAGAGCCACCACCGCGTGTCGCAAAACGCACGCCCCAAAAGGCACCGCCAGCAGTAACGCATTCGGGGCCGACAAAAGAAGCGCAAGTTGCCCAGATAGCGCTGATAAAAGCGGCGAATGAACATCGCATCAAACCAGCGGTCTTACTGGCAATCAGTTATTTCGAGACCGCCAGAACATTCTCCACAACCATCAGGCCAAAGCGGGGAAAGAAGTTTATCGGCTCAGCGATTGGACTTTGTCAGTTCATAAAGCAGACGCGGGTGCATTACGGGCTACCACGTTCAAATAAATTAATGAGCCGCACCAGCGCAGAGCAACAGGCACAAGCATGTGCGAGACTGACCAGAGACAACAAGAAATCGCTGGTTAACCTGTTGGGGCACGCACCCAGCCCAGGAGAAATCTATCTGGCGCATTTTCTAGGGGCTGGACGGGCTTCACAGCTTATCAAGGTGCCGCCAGGCACCAGAATAACAGCCGTAGTGAGTGCAAGGGCGCGCCGCGCCAATGCTGTTTTGCGTAGGTACAAAACAGCAAGGGGAGTGCGCCAATGGGCGCGTAAGCATATGGCCCAGGGCATGAACCGTGTTGCTAAATATTACCGCCGTGCACCGACAGTGGCCGGGTGGGTGGCAACGATTACTGATTTGGAGTTTTTCGCAGAAGAAAGCACAGGAGAAAGAAAATGAATGCATTTAAAGAAACAAAAATCAAAGCTGCACAGATAGGGCAAGGAGCAGCCCGCATTCTGGACACCAACAAGGACGGTAAAATCAGCTTTCAGGACGCCAAATACCTGGCAGCTGATCGCCTTAAAGTAGCGCGCGAATGGGTTGATGAAAACGACGATTTCATCGAGGGACCTTACAATAGCGCCATGCGGTCGATTAAAATCAGCTATTGGCCTGGATATGCGGCATGGGGCTGGCTGTTCTCATGGCCATTAGGGGCGCTGACATGGCTGCTGATCGCGTTCTTGCTGATCTGGGCCTTCACTCCGAGGTCGCAATATATCCCACAAATCGGCGCTTTATCAAGCATGGGTGAAAACCTGACAGCGATTCGCCAGTCGCTTGCGCGTATCGAGACGCTTGCACCGCAGATCGAGGTCATGAATCAGCGCTCTATGGAGGGGATGCAGGCGATAGAGGAATTGAGAGAGTTCACACGGCGCGTTGAAAAAACAAAACTGTTCCGCAAAAGTGCCGGTGGGCGCGCCTGGGTGCCGTTTAACGCCAATTAGGAGCACGCCATGAGCCAAAAGCCCATGTCACAAGACCTGTCCAGTGCGGTGAAATCTCGCAACAGGCAATCCAACCATGACACCTGGGAGATTAATATTACCCAGTTTGCCGTGGGGGTGTTGCTGGCACTCGCAGTGGTTTTCCAGGTCGAAATCCACGATTATCTCATGTCAATTTTAATGGGGGGCAAATGAACGATACGATCATAATCGAGAACAATTCCGGCCTTTGGGCGCAGATTGGCAAGATTGCCCGCAACAGGGCATTCCTTGGCATGCTGGTGCTACTGCTTGGCGGCTGGAATTTTTACAAATACTGGTGGCAGGAAGATGTCTGCGCCGCTCGCTATCGACATGCTGACGCTGTTTTCAAGAAGCAGACCGCTCGCAAAAATGCCCGCGTAGAAGGTGGAGCAAAGAGCAGTCAAGCTCTGGATCTCATCGCAGAACAAGTCAGAGGTAAAAAACTACATCGAGCAAAGGGGTTGGCAGACCAGCACCAGACGGACGCAACACTTCCCGCCAAAAACCACGGCGCCATTCAAGACGTAAGATAGGAAATAGAAATGCATCCAGATTTCAAGGGCTGGCTGATCGCCTGTGCCTGCCTTTTGCTTGTGGTCACACTAAACCTTGGTGGTTGTACGACAAAGCAAATACCGATCATCAAGCCACGAGAGCTGGCCAAGGTAGCTTCAGATGTTGTGGAACCGGCAAACCGGCCACCGGCCCGAAAACCAGCCACCACCCCTCTGCCAGAGGTTGAAAAGCAATGGGCAGCTGATCGAAAGGGGTGGGGTGATGAGGCGGACCGTGGTGATACGGCCCGGCGCATCCTGTGCGCTGAGCGTGGTAACAAGATATTTGACGACAAGGGGGTGAATACCTGCCTGAAATTGAAGCGATAAGCGTTCCGAGGGAGCGGGCAATTCTCCATTCATTGCCCATTCCACAAGAGCGCGGGGCCAAGTGGTGCAACTTGGTTCCGCGCTTTTTTTATGTCTATTTTTCTGAAATCGATACTCTATATTTAAGGCCGCGAAAAATTCCAACCGATGGCTCGCCACCCGCATGGCTACGTGGTGGCCAAAATAGCCAATAGTTGGAAGCCCCCTAGAATGGCCAATATTATAACCTCGCCTGTCACGCCAGAGGCCGCGGGTTCGAGTCCCGTCACTCCCGCCATTACTTATATCTCACGGCTAATCTTTGCTTCGCAAAGGCCTTCGTTGGGGCGGTCTGTTAGACCGTTGCCCAGGTCGGGCTCTGTTGGGCGTGCATTAAGTTCGATCTGGCTAATTTACGTACCCACACCCAATTTCATATTCGATGTGCATATTCTTCTATTAGTGGGACTGGAGGGTGCACCTCAATAGCAAATTGGGCGGTAATTTTTGAATATATTTTACGGACGAACAGCTAGACGACATAAAATTGCGTCACAGGACTTGAAAACAGGTTCATAATTGCGCTAAACCCTCATACTGCAACTGCCGGTTTTAGCGGAGCAAGATTTGCCAGTAAACGAGCAGTCTGATCATATCAGACCGCTAATTCTTGCAAAATCTGCCAATCTTTGATTCCCAAAACCCGTGCAAGCTGCTAGTGAGAACAAGAACGCTCGCGGTGCTATTTTTGTTGGCGTCAGGGAACTTTAGATAAACCACCAACGGGGATATGCAAATATGAACGATCTCGTAAACAGCTATCTGCCTGTTCTCATATTCGCAGCGATTGGTGGGCTCATCGCATTGGTGCTGTTTGTGGTGCCATTTCTGATTGCCCCGCGCAAACCTGACTCTGAAAAAATATCGGCCTATGAATGCGGATTTAATCCTTTTGATGATGCGCGCATGAAATTCGACATCCGGTTTTATCTTGTCGCAATCTTGTTTGTCATATTCGATCTCGAGGCCGTTTATCTGTTTCCCTGGGCCGTTTCTTTCAAGGAAATTGGTGCGGTCGGCTATTGGACGATGATGGTGTTTATCGCCGAATTGATTATTGGATTTATCTATGCCTGGCGCAAGGGAGCACTTGAATGGGATTGATTGTACCACCGACTTATGGCCCACCAGTTGAGGGAACACCCGGTTCTTCAAGCGCTGCTTTATCGGCAAGCCATAATGATCCCTTTTTTAATCATGTTTCAGAAGAACTTGCTGACAAGGGTTTTCTCGTTACCAATGCCAATCACGTCATCAACTGGGCCCGCACGGGATCTTTGATGTGGATGACCTTTGGACTGGCCTGTTGCGCCGTTGAGATGATCCAGGCTGCGATGCCGCGCTATGACCTTGAGCGCTTTGGTTTTGCCCCTCGTGCCAGCCCACGTCAATCTGATGTGATCATCGTGGCTGGTACCTTGACCAACAAGATGGCACCGGCCATCCGCAAGGTTTATGACCAGATGCCAGAACCACGTTATGTGATCTCCATGGGAAGCTGTGCCAATGGTGGCGGCTATTACCATTATTCTTATTCTGTCGTGCGTGGCTGCGACCGAGTGCTGCCAGTCGATGTATATGTGCCTGGGTGCCCACCGACGGCCGAAGCGCTTGTCTATGGTGTGCTCTTGCTGCAAAAGAAAATTCGGCGCACTGGGACGATTATTCGCTAACCGATAAAATTTGCGACACATGATGGTTTGAGCGCATCCGAAACGGAACTGATTTATGCCTGACACAAAAAAAGAACTGGCGAGTTACCTGAGCGACGCATTGGGCGGGGCGATCCTTGACTCAATCGTGGCTTTTGACGAGTTGACGATTCTTGTCGATCGGGCCCGTGTGTTGGAGGTCTTGAAATTTTTGCGAGATGACCCGCGTTCGCAGTTCAGTTGCATGATGGATGTGTGCGGCGTCGACTATCCCGGACGGCTCAATCGCTTTGATGTCGTTTATCATCTGCTTAGCCCCACCCAGAACGAGCGCATAAGGGTGAAAGTGGAAACGGATGAAGATACCCCTGTGGATAGTTGTGTGGAATTGTTTCCAGCAGCCAATTGGTATGAACGAGAAGCGTATGACCTATATGGCATCTTGTTTGACAAGCACCCGGACTTGCGGCGCATTTTAACCGATTATGGATTTGTTGGCCATCCGTTGCGCAAGGATTTCCCCCTGACAGGCTATGTCGAGGTTCGCTATGATGAAGAGTTGAAGCGGGTGGTCTATGAGCCGGTAAAGCTGGCTCAGGAATTTCGCCGCTTTGATGATCTGTCTCCGTGGGAGGGTGCCGATGGTGTGTTGCCCGGGGATGAAAAGGCCAGCGTTGAATAAACGCGTGATTGATGACTATGCAGAACAGTAGAATGATTTTGAACAAGGCAAGCGTGGGGAGCTGGAACAGACGATGAGCGAAAAAGAAATTCGCAATTTTATGCTCAATTTTGGACCGCAGCATCCCTCGGCTCATGGCGTTTTGCGTCTGGTTCTGGAGCTGGATGGAGAGCTTGTCGAGCGCGCCGACCCTCATATCGGCTTGTTGCATCGCGGCACTGAAAAACTCATAGAGCACAAGACCTATATGCAGGCGATCCCTTATTTTGATCGGCTGGACTATGTGGCGCCCATGAATCAGGAGCACGCTTTTTGTCTGGCGGCTGAAAAACTGCTGGAAATTGAGATCCCGCGACGCGGTCAAATCATTCGCGTGCTGTTTTGTGAAATCGGCCGCATCCTCAATCATTTGTTGAATGTCACCTCCATGGCGCTTGATATCGGTGCCTTGACACCTCCTCTTTGGGGCTGGGAAGAGCGTGAAAAACTGATGATCTTTTATGAGCGCGCGTCTGGTGCGCGGTTGCATGCCAACTATTTCCGCATTGGCGGCGTGCATCAGGATCTGCCTGATCAGCTGGTGGAGGATATTGAGGCCTTTTGTGCTCCGTTTTTGGTGGTGCTCGAAGATATCGATAAATTGCTGACGGGCAACCGTATTTTTAAACAGCGCAATGTTGATATTGGTGTGTTCACGCTGGACGAAGCGATGGCGCGAGGATTTTCGGGTGTCATGATGCGCGGTGCAGGCGCGCCGTGGGAGCTGCGCAAATCACAGCCCTATGAAATATATGACGAACTGGAATTCGATATACCTGTTGGCAAGAACAGCGATTGTTATGATCGCTACCTGATCCGCATGGAAGAGATGCGCCAGTCGGTAAAAATCATGTTGCAATGCTGCGAGTTGCTGGCGTCTGAAAAAGGACCGGTCTGTGTGCAATCTGGCCGTGCCTCGGTGCCATCGCGCGCTGACATGAAACAAAGCATGGAGAGTTTGATCCATCACTTCAAGGTGCATACGCAAGGTTACCGTGTGCCTGAGGGCGAAGTCTATGCCGCCGTTGAAGCGCCAAAAGGAGAGTTTGGCGTCTATCTCGTGTCAGATGGCTCCAACAAGCCCTATCGCTGCAAGATACGGGCACCGGGCTATGCCCATTTGCAGGGTACTGAATTTTTGAGCAAGGGACATATGTTGGCAGACGTAGCAGCTATAATTGGAACCTTGGACGTGGTGTTTGGGGAGATCGACCGATGAGCGTGAAACCCGTGAGTACCAATCAACCCGACAGTTTTGAGTTTACCGAGCAAAATATTGCCTGGGCAAACGAGCAGATTGCCAAATATCCAGCCGACAAGCAGGCCTCTGCCGTGATCCCGCTCTTGTGGCGCGCTCAAGAGCAGCATGATGGCTGGTTGCCCAAAGCTGCGATCAGTACCGTTGCGCAAATGCTGGATATGGCTCCCATCAGGGTGACAGAGGTCGCAACCTTTTATTCGATGTTCAATCATGCACCGGTGGGTAAATTCTTTGTTCAGCTGTGTGGGACCACCCCTTGTCTGTTGCGTGGCTCTGACGAGTTGGTTGAGGTTTTGAAAAAGCGTATTGGCGGCCAAAACAAGGTCAGCGAAGACGGATTGTTCTCCTGGCTGGAAGTCGAGTGCCTCGGCGCTTGTTCCAACGCGCCGATGGTGCAGATCAATCAAGAATATTTCGAAGACCTCAACGCTGAAAATTTTACCAAGCTGCTGGATGATCTGGAAGCTGGCCGCGAAGTTAGGCCGGGGCCGCAAAATGACCGTAGCTGTTCAAGCCCTGATGGCGGCGCGACCAGTCTCACCGACCCTTCGCTTTACGCAAATGATACGCCAAGCGCGCCTGTGGCTGCCATGAGTGCGCAGACGCTGTCCAACTTAGCGGCAGGCTCAAAGGCCTTTACTGGCAATGTCTCTGCCAGCACCTTTGTAAGTGCTAAGCCAGTGCTTGCTGACTTTGGTGCAAAAGATGATAAAGTCAATGCGCCCACCGATAGTGAAGCGAAAACAAGTAATGCGCCCACCGATATTGAAGCGAAAACAAGTGATGATGGCAAGCCAGTAGGACTATCGCAGGCCCGTGAAGGCACGAGCGATGATCTCAAGCGTATCAGCGGTGTCGGACCCAAACTTGAAGATACTTTGCATAGTCTGGGTATTTTCCATTTCGACCAGATTGCGGCATGGAACACAGATAATGTGACATGGGTTGACGACTATCTTTCTTTCAAGGGGCGCATTGATCGTGAAGACTGGATTGCTCAGGCGAAAGCGATGGCGCAAGAAGATGGCAGTTCGAATGACGATAAGGGAGATGCCTGATGCTATCTGATCAAGATCGTATATTCACAAATCTCTATGGCCTGCGCGATAGCGGGCTCAAAGGTGCCAAGGCGCGCGGTGCATGGGATCGTACGAAGGCATTGCTCGAAAAGGGTGAGGACTGGATTATTGACGAGGTAAAAGCCTCTGGTCTGCGTGGTCGCGGTGGGGCGGGTTTTCCGACTGGTCTAAAATGGTCATTCATGCCCAAGCAATCAGATGGTCGCCCGCATTATCTGGTGATCAATGCCGACGAATCAGAACCTGGAACCTGCAAAGACCGCGAGATCATGCGCAATGATCCCCAGCTATTGATCGAAGGCGCCTTGTACGCCAGCTTCGCTATGCGCGCCAACGCTGCCTATATCTATATTCGCGGCGAATTTATCATGGAGCGCAAGCGGTTGCAGGCGGCAATTGATGAAGCTTATGCCGCCAACCTGATTGGCAAGGACAATGTTCACGGTTATCCGTTTGATCTTTATCTGCACCATGGTGCCGGGGCTTATATCTGCGGCGAAGAAACAGCCCTTTTGGAGAGCCTCGAAGGGCGCAAGGGTATGCCACGCCTGAAACCTCCGTTTCCGGCCAATGTGGGGCTCTATGGCGCTCCAACGACCGTTAATAATGTGGAATCAATCGCGGTAGTCCCTGATATCTTGCGGCGCGGAGGTAGCTGGTTCGCCGGTCTTGGTAAACCCAATAATTCCGGCACCAAGCTGTTCTCGATATCTGGACATGTCAATAACCCTTGCAATGTCGAAGAAGAAATGGGCATCCCGCTGCGCGAATTGCTTGAAAAACATGCTGGTGGTGTGCGAGGGGGTTGGGACAATCTTCTGGCCGTTATACCAGGTGGTTCTTCGGTACCCTGTGTGCCTGCCAATCAGTGTCAGGACCTTGCCATGGATTTTGACAGCTTGCTGGAAGTTAAATCAGGGCTCGGCACGGCGGCGGTGATTGTCATGGACAAGTCTACCGACATGATCAGGGCGATTGCCCGGCTGGCCTATTTTTACAAGCATGAGAGTTGTGGTCAATGTACGCCGTGTCGCGAAGGCACTGGCTGGATGTGGCGGGTGCTTGAGAGAATGGTCAAGGGCGAAGCCGATATAAGCGAAATTGACATGTTGTTTGATGTCTCCAAGCAAATTGAGGGGCACACTATTTGTGCGCTTGGCGATGCGGCAGCGTGGCCCGTGCAAGGTTTGATCCGGCATTTCAGACCGGTGATTGAGCAACGGATTGATGAGTTCACGAAAAACCCAAATCCGCAAGGCGCGGTAAAAGCGGCAGAATAAGATTGCTGGCTCAGTTATCAAAGGCCCACAAGAGGCAATGAGTGAGCTGGAAAAGATGATCAATAGTTTGATCAATAGACGGTTGAATAGATAGACCAATAGGGACGAGCAGGTATGCCGAAGCTGATTATCGATGGGGCAGAAATAGATGTGGAGGACGGGCTGACGCTGCTGCAGGCATGCGAGCAGGCCGGCAGTGAGATCCCGCGTTTTTGCTATCATGAACGA
>JAJRQA010000038.1 GCA_024280475.1 Alphaproteobacteria bacterium | reverse complement strand
TTCGCGCAAAAATCAGGACCGCCTTCATGAAGGCGGTATGAAACCAAAACAGATGCGCCGATCAAAATTCAAATCCAGCATGTACCTTGCTAATCATTGATGTGCACCCGTGTTTGTTGAGCATGCGGGACACATTGGGACGTCCTATGATCCAATTCAGGCAAGCCTGTTTGGGGGAGGGCGGATGTTGAACAGCGGAGAAAGTTGATAAATGGCCGAGAAAAAGAACGTGACGCAGAGAAAAGGTTTCAAGACGGGAGAATTCGTCGTTTACCCAGCTCACGGTGTGGGTGTGGTAACCGGGATTGAAAAACATGAAGTTGCTGATACTGAGCTGGAAATGTTCGTCATTCATTTTGAGCAGGACAAGCTGACTTTGCGGGTGCCAACCGCCAAGGTTCATGATGTCGGCATGCGCAAACTGTCAGACAAGATATTGGCCAAAAAAGTCATGACCTTGCTGAAGGGCAAGCCGCGCGTCAAACGCACCATGTGGAGCCGCCGTGCCCAGGAATATGAAGCCAAGATCAATTCTGGCGATCTGTCATTGGTTGCTGAAGTGGTGCGCGATCTCTATCGCGGCGAAGATCAGCCAGAGCAGTCTTATTCCGAACGCCAGCTTTATGAAGCTGCGTTAGAGCGCATGGCTCGTGAAATCGCAGCAGTTAATAAGTGTGCTCAAAAAGAAGCGGTCGAGCGCATCATTGAGGTGCTCTCCAAGAGCGCCAAGTTGTTGCGTAAGGCGGCAGAAAGTGCAGCTGCCAAAGAAGCGGAAGAAGGCAAGGCTGCTTAAGACAGCTTTTTAGGGCGACGGGATACCCGTTCAGGCATCTGCCAGCCGCCCGATAAACATTACCTGCAGGACTTCTTATTATAATTGAGGCCCTGCAGGGGAGATGTTTCCAGATTTTTCAAAGATGTGTCATCGCCGCGATCGCGCTGCTGTTTGGTTTATGCAGTGCTTGCTGGCGCGTGCCGGATCGGGGGAAATGTACCTGTGACTATTTTATTGGTTTCTTAATTGAAATTCTGGATGGCGGTTGAATTTCGCACAATAAATGGTGTATACTTCCCACTATCTCTATGAATTAAGGGGATAAGTTTGTTGTTGCTTGAGATATGCTTGGGGGGGTGTAATGAGTTGGTCCAGTAGATTATATGTCGGGCTTGGCTTGGCAATCACCGTTTGTGGCACTCCTGTAAACGCGGCGGTCGATGCGACAGGCGATATCGGTGTGCATCGAACTTTTTTTTATGGCCCCGTCATTAACAAGAAACCAGCTGCGGTCTCATCCAGCAAGTCTCCGCAAAAATGCCGCACAAATACCCAGGTGGCCAGCCTGCTCAAGAAATATGATCACGCCATAAAGCGTTATCTTCGCAGCAAGACCAGATCCATCCTGCAAAAAAATACGCCGCGCATTAAAGAGGGTATGACCCTATCAAATTATTTTGCAGACTATCGGGATTATACCATTTTTATTCGCACGCAAGAGTTGCGCGATTTCCCGGTTAAAAACCTCAACGTACGCAAAAAATTCTATATCTGGAAAGAAGATGACAAGATCATCATGGGGTCCGATGTGATGTTGATGTCGCAAAAGACCCAGAATGAAGTGGTCGAGCGGGTGATCGGCAAGGCGCGCCGCAAATGGGCGGCCGACGAGTATCACCGTGTGGCAGAAAAAACCAAACGTGTCGCCAACGCCACCTCGTTCAAGCTGGATTGCCAACATACTGCTGATCTCAACGGATTGGTGAAAAAGGCCATTACGGACCTGATGGCGAAAGATGATCACCGGGTTATTTCGCCGCGCACATTCGATAAATTGCTGACCATTTTACGCGCCTATATAACGTTCAATTATTACAAGGATCTCTCCCGCGACGAGTTTGATCAGCGTTTCAAGGAGCTGGGACGCAAGGAAGGTCGCGGGCGCTGGACCCACCAGAAACTCACACGGCTTCTTGGTTTGCATGAGATGGGCCGCATTGAGAGCAATCGTGCCTTTCGCAAAACCTACGAGGAAGCGATCACACGGGCGGCCAAAGGGACGCCGCGCATTCCGCGCAAATGGATCGAAGAAATTATCTGGATTGAGACCAAGGGCGACCCCATGACTATTTCGCGGGCCGGTGCCTACGGTTTGATGCAGTTGATGCCGCTGGTTTATATCGGTATGGGGCCAGAAAAAGCGCGCACCATTCCTCTGTCGTTTGAGCAGACCATCAATCCCTTTAACGCTGAGAACAATATTGCACGCGGCGCCGTTTTTCTTGGCATGTTGCAAAATATGCTGAAACCGCATATGCGAGGATATGCCCGTTCGACGCAAAAGAAAATAATTTTTCACGCCTATAATGGTGGTGTCACGCGGGTTATCAGATTGCTGAAAAAACATGGGCTTGGCTATCGCGCTCATCTACCAGGTGAAACCAAAGCATATATGGATAAGCTGGCCGATTTCCCGCAGCATTGAGTTGCTGCGAGAATTTCAGATCGCGCGCCGAGCGCATTTCCGATCTTTCTTAATCTTGCACATTGACCACAATGCGGCCGCGCAGCTTGCCATCGAGCAGGTCGGATGCGGTGGCAATAACACCATCAAGTGAGACTTCCCTGGTCATGGTCCGGAGTTTGTCCATCTCGAGGGTGTCAGTGAGAAACTTCCATGCATATTCCCGTCGCTGTTTGGGGACATAGACGCTGTCGATGCCGCAAAGGGTGACGCCGCGCAGAATGAAGGGCATAACGGAAGAGGGGAAATCCATGCCCTGGGCCAGACCACAGGCGGCGACCGTGCCGCCATATTTTACAGAGGCGCAGACATTGGCCAGCGTATGGCTGCCCGCGACATCAATCGCTGCTGCCCAGCGCTCTTTTTGTAAAGGGCGGCCAGGCTCTGACAATTCTTCTCGTGCGATCAGGGTGGTGGCACCAAGGCGGGTCAGGTAATCGCGTTCAGCTTGCACGCGTCCCGTTGAGGCGGTGATCGAATATCCATTTTTGGTGAGCAACGCTACGGCCATCGAGCCGACACCACCGGTCGCACCTGTCACCAGTATTTCTCCGCTGGCCGGGCTGATGCCATGATCTTCGAGCGCCATGATGCACAGCATGGCGGTATAGCCGGCCGTGCCAATGGCCATTGCATCTTTGGTTGTAAAACCATCGGGGAGCTTGATCAGCCAATCTGCGTTGAGACGAGCCTTTTGAGCAAGGCCTCCCCAATGCAGTTCGCCAACGCCATGACCGTTGAGCACGACCTTGTCGCCAGCCGCAAAATCGGGGCTGGCGCTTTCAATGACCTCGCCAGCCAGATCGATGCCCGGTACCATTGGGAAGTTGCGTACCACGGGGCCTTTGCCGGTGATGGCCAGCGCATCCTTGTAATTGATGGTTGAATATTCGACCTGCACCAGCACATCTTCGTCGGGAAGTTGGCTTTGCTCAATTTGCGTCAGCTTTGCTGCATGGCCATCATCATTGGTGATCAGGATCGCTTTCATGGGATGGTTCCTTGTTGGTTTTGGCAAAGTGTAATTAGTCGATGATGATCCGTCAAAAGAAACGTCAGTAAAAAATCAGCCGTTTTTTTTACTGTTCTTCCAAAAGTTCGATCTGCTCTTTGTGGGTGACTTTTATCACGGGGCCATTCCAGCGTTCGATCCAGCCGCGTACCCTGATCCGGCGGCCCGTCAGTTTTCCGAGCGCCAGTCCATCGCGTTCGATGCTCCGCTGGTATTTCTTCTTGATGGCAATGGTAAAATCAGTGCGCCAATCATCGCCAAAATTGAGAAATACCCACCGTTTGACAATAGCGACTTTGCGTACGCGCCCCTCCACCAGTGTGAAACGGTATCTTTTGCGCAATAATTGTTTTTGCTGCAAGGCTTGTTGAGGCTGAAATATTTTGTAGCGCCACAGGCCGCGCTGACCCTCGCGGGCGCTTTTTTCCAGCGCCAGCATTTGTTGCATACACGAGCGATTGTCGCGATAAGAAAAACTACGCGCCAGCCCGGCGTGTAGTAAAAGCCCCTGTATCCACTTCCCGTCAACGCCGTAAACATGGGCCAACAGGCGGTCATAGCGATCATGAGCGCGCCCGCTCTGGTGCAGTTCAACCCTCTTGCCCGCGACTTGTTTTTGCAAAAGCTTGATGGCCTTTGCACCGATCGCGTTGAGGTTTTTGGCCATCTTGCTGGTCGGCTGGTCAAATTGCCTGACGGGCATCACACCGATAAGGCGCACCAGTTCACCGCTTTGAAGCTGTAAAATACCGGTTTTAAAGACCTTTGTAACAAGGGCAGATCGTTGATGTTTTACCTTGCAAGGGGGCGTGGATTGGGGCCCCAATGCGAGGACTGGCGAGACAAAAACCAGTGGCACAAGAGCAATCAACAATAATTTACGTTTGAGGTGGTCGATCATCCGTGGTTAATTTCCTCTAACGCAATTCATCGATTCTCTTGATGCAACCATTTTATGAGCCCCATGCAATCTCGTACAGAACAAACTGGCCCGCTTGAGCTGACCGGCCAAAATGAAACTCTCAAAGGTCAGGTGGAGGGCATTACCTTTCACAATGAGGAAAACGGCTATTGTGTTTTGCGCATCAAGCTGCGCGATGCGCGTGAGCTCATTAATGTGGTGGGGCATGTGGCCAGCATATCGGTCGGCGAGATGATTGAGGCCATGGGTAACTGGGTCAATGATGCACGCTTTGGTCAGCAGTTTCGCGCTACCACCATGCATGTGGTGCCCCCCGAAACGATCGATGCTATTGAGCGTTATTTGGCCAGCGGCATGATCAAGGGGCTGGGACCTAAATATGCCAGCAAACTGGTTGCCGCGTTTGGGGACAAGGTTTTTGAGGTCATAGAGCACGAACCTGCCCGTCTGCGCGATATTGATGGCATTGGCAAGATGCGCGCCCAGATCATTATGGAAAGTTTCCATGATCAAAAAGTGGTGCGCGAGATCATGATGTTTTTATCTTCGCACGGCATTGGCACCCAGCGCGCCGTGCGTATCTACAAGACCTATGGTGCCAAGGCCATGGACCTGATCTGCGCCAACCCTTACCGTCTTGCCACTGATATCAGAGGCATCGGTTTCAAGATGGCGGATAGTATAGCCATGTCGCTGGGGGTGGAAAAAACCTCTCCCATGCGCGCCAGGGCCGGCATTTCTTATGTTCTGTCGGAAGCCATGAACGACGGGCATTGCGGCCTGCCGCGCGCAGACCTCTATGAGATGTCTGAAAAACTGTTGCAGATCCCCGATGATATTATTGAAGAGGCGCTGGAGCATGAGGTGAGCGAACATAATGTGCTGCTGGAGGATCTGGGATCGCAGCAAGCTGTTTTTTTGCGTGATTTATTTGAGGCTGAACATGGCATTGCTGGCAACTTCAAGCGACTGATGACGGATAATCCGCCCTGGGAAGAGGTGGATCTTGACGAGCGCCTGCCAGAACTTGAGCGTGAAAGTGGTCTTGAATTTGCTGACAGTCAGGTAAAGGCGCTATCGCTTGCGCTAAAGTCACGTATTTTGGTGATCACTGGCGGTCCCGGGGTTGGCAAGACCACCTTGATCAACACTATCATCAAGCTGGTGTCCGGGAGTGATACCGATCTTGAGATCACCCTTTGTGCCCCAACCGGGCGCGCTGCCAAGCGCATGTCGGAAACCACAGGACTCGAAGCCAGGACCATCCACCGTCTGCTGGAGAGCGATCCCTCTTCTGGCGGCTTCAGGCGTGATGAGGAGGATCCGCTAAGCTGCGATTATCTGATCTGTGATGAGACCTCAATGGTCGATGTGCCCTTGATGTACGCCTTGACACGGGCGCTCCCCGATAAAGCAGCTTTGTTGCTGGTGGGAGATATTGACCAACTACCATCGGTTGGCCCTGGGCAGGTACTTGGCGATATTATCGAAAGCGGTTATGTGCCGGTTGTGCGATTGACGGAGGTTTTTCGCCAAGCCCGTGAGAGCCGCATCATATTGAATGCCCATAAAATCAATAATGGGGAGCTGCCAGATCTCGGCAAGCCGTCAGGTGACAGCGATTTCTACTTTGTCGAGGCCACCAGTGAGAGCAAGGGCCGTGAAAAAATCATTGAGCTGATTTCTAACCGTATCCCGCGCGGGTTTTCTATGGATCCGATGCGAGATGTACAGATTTTAACTCCCATGAACCGTGGGGGTCTGGGGACTAGATCTCTTAATATCGAGCTGCAAAATGTCCTCAACCCGGAAAAACCGGGCCAGCCCAAGGTGCAACGATTTGGCTGGACCTATCGGCCCGGCGACAAGGTTATGCAGACCACCAATGATTATGACCGCGAGGTGTTTAATGGCGATCTTGGCTATATCATCTCTATTGACGAAGCGGAAAGCGAAATGGTCATCGATTTTGATGGCCGCGATGTGTTGTTCGATTTCAGTGATCTTGACAATCTGACGCTCGCTTATGCGACCACCATTCACAAATCGCAAGGTTCGGAATATCCTGCCATCATTATGGTTATGACCATGCAGCATTTTCCTATGTTGGAGCGTAATTTGATCTATACCGGCGTGACGCGCGGCCGCCAGCTGGTGCTGCTGGTAGGGGAGGTGCGGGCCATCGAAAAAGCCGTCAAGGGTGACCGGCAACGACATCGCTGGACAAGGCTAAAAGAGAATTTGTGCGAGAACGGCTGATGAAATATCCAAATACCAGCCTATGGGCCGCGCTTGATGATGATCTGTTGGTGGTCCTTGATGACTATAGCAGCTTGCTTCTTTCTTTGATTGATTGCGGCACCTTGAGCCTTTCGTCTGGAAAGCTTGTTGTATGCGACCCCTTTGCCGGTTTGCGCAAGCAAGACAATCTCTATGTGGAAGTGCCAAAGGGGCGTTTTCGCGTCATTGTTACCCTTGCTGATGTGAGTGATGCAAAAGATGGCTCTCATATGCGAGAAGCCTATGCCACAATATTGTTTGATGAGGAGGCAATTGAAGTTTGCCGAAAAATCATAACTCCTGTTAAGGGCGCTAAAGCTGTCCGCGCACAAATTGAAGATGATGGCACTTATGCCGGTTTTTTTGTTGATGCAGGAACCGCATCATTTGTCGACGCTGCCTCTGTCAGCAAATTCATGCCCAGCGAAGACGTGTGGTATAAACAGGTTTTCGAAAATACCAGAGATGATAGCTGGTTCAAGCTCATGGATAATCCGGACCATATTCGTGTCGGGCTAGCCAATATCAAATTGCCACTTGCCAGTCAGGGTGAAAATATCATTCTTGTTCATTCGGGCTGGGGCGATGGGGTTTATCCCGTGATTGGTGGCTATGACAAGGCGGGGAAACTTGTTCGGGTTCACATAGATTTTCAGGTCGTTATCGCACAAAGCTCCTGAGAACAACAATATCGTTGTCTTCACGGTGAGAGGGTTTGATAGTAAGTTGAGAACAAATAGCATGCTTGATGCGCCGGTTTCTCATGATGTTGACATATTCATGCCTGAAACTTGCCAGAGATTGCACCTGGAGTTGATGAGAAGATATCCATTCTATGGGGGGTATTTCAAATAAGTGCAAATCCTCATATAGTGAGCCAGAATAATTGAACCAGCAGGGTTCGTATTGCGACTAATAGTGAGATCCTTACATCGGGCAAGCCAGGATTTCTAAAAATGATCAGCAGGAGGAATAGAGTTATGACGGGACCAAATGAAACACCGGAAAATGACAAGACCATTGGCGGGCGTGCCGTTGATTTCGTCGAAAATGCCGGTTCACAAGTTGAAAATGTTGTAGAAGGAGTGATCGGCGAAGATCATCTCGTTGTTCGCAAGACAAAAAAGGCCTGGCGGTTTTTCTTGCTATATCCGGCTGTTTTCGGCGTGCTGCTCGGGGCTATTCCCACCGGCATCGATCTTTACA
>JAJRQA010000037.1 GCA_024280475.1 Alphaproteobacteria bacterium | reverse complement strand
TGGTCCATCTAGGTGCTTCGATTGCCTCATGGCTGGCAGATCGCTTCTCCCTGCCGCAAAGCGCCAGACGCACGCTGCTTGCTTGCGGTGTGGCCTCCGCCGTCTCCGCATCTTTTAACGTGCCACTGGCCGGCGTTTTGTTCGCTCATGAAGTTATTCTTGGACATTATGCACTGCGAGCATTTGTACCAATTGCCATATCCAGTGCCCTTGGCGCGATGATCGTTCGCACCCACTTGGGAAATTTCCCGGCCTTTATCATTCCCGAATACCATATTTCTACCAACTGGGAAATTCCAGCCTTTGCACTGCTCGGCCTAATTTGCGCATTGGTGGCGATTATATTTCAATTGATGCTGGTGGGTGCAGACCGTTTGTCGCGCAGCATCGAAATCCCGTTATGGCTCCGCCCGGTGATTGGTGGATTTCTCGTCGGCAGTATCGCCATCTATTTCCCTCAGGTACTAGGAGTTGGCTATGATTCCACGGACGCGGCCTTGAAACAGCAGTTCTCCCTGACCCTATTATTGGAACTATTGTTGCTAAAAGCGGTTGCGACATCCATTACCCTTGCAAGCCGCTTTGGAGGAGGGGTGTTTTCCCCCTCCCTTTATCTTGGCGCCATGGTCGGGGGAGCCTTTGGCTTGATTGCCTCTATGGCCTTTCCCCTTTTGGCCTCAAGCCATAGCCTGTATGCCATCACCGGCATGGGCGCTGTTGCTGCCAGCATTCTTGGGGCTCCCATTTCAACGGTGCTGATCGCGTTTGAGCTCACGGGCGATTATAATGTTGCCATTGCGCTATTATTGGCAGTTTCCATCAGTACATCCGTGCATAACGCTGTTCTTGGGCAAAGCTTTTTTCATTGGCAACTAACCGCACGGGGTCTATTTCTCCACGATGGGCCGCATCGCTATATATTGCATACATTAAGGGTCAGTCAGTTTATAACGCCTCTGGTCGATGGGGAAGATAATCTATTCAATCTCGATACAGAGGATGAGCTGCCATGGCTTTCCCCATCGGCGACCATCGAGCAGGCGCTACGATCGTTTGATCGCACCGGACTGGACCGCATCCCCGTTATTGATCATCAAGAGCCAGATCTGATTGTCGGCTGGGCCTTCAAAGTGGATGCGCTGCATCACTATAATCAAGCCCTCATTGACGCGCATGTGGAGCATAACAAGTAACTCGCCTCTACAACAATATACTCATGAATTGATATACATCATGTAATGTTTGACCCTCAGGCAATATGCTTTTTCCAGCAAACCTAAATAATTGCAGGAGGATTTCATGGTTGATATTCTGATTATGGCAGTGGCGGTACTTGGTCCCTTGTCACTGGTAGGCTTTATGCTTTTTGTATATTTGGCGCGAAAATAAGCGCGTTACTTTATCATCGATTTGTCGAACTTCGAACCGGGTGCAAATGCTTGCCCTCACCGCTACTCCGCGCTCATAAATTTTGGTTGCCGCTCCCGTCAGCAGATTTAAAGTTTGACCCCTCCCAACGATAAGTAATATTACTTATGTGTGTATATGATAATCGGGAGGGAAAATATGGATATCCTGTTTCTGGCATTTACGTTACTTGGGCCCCTGTCATTGTTGGGGTTCATTTTGTTCGTTTACATGGTCAACAAGCGAAGCTAACACATCTGACAAATCATCAAACTAAAATGGCTCCAGTCAACTGGGGCCATTTTGTTTTACCCCCACAGTCTTTTGCGGGTGGTTTCAAGCACTGTTTGCCTATGCTAGCATGGGAAAACGAATCGCGAACTTTCATGAAAGACAAGATGTCACAAAACGCTGGACAATCCCTCACGCAGCAGGCCCAACGGGCCATGAGCCGCCCTGTGTCCGACTATCTGGAAGGGCTGAACGATGAGCAGCGCGATGCGGTTGAAACCCTGCAAGGTCCCGTACTTGTTTTGGCGGGAGCTGGTACCGGCAAGACCCGCGTCTTGATCACTCGCATTGCTCATATTCTTGCCATGGGAGACGCCAGCAGCTTTAATATTCTGGCTGTTACCTTCACCAACAAAGCCGCGCTGGAAATGAAAAACCGCGTTGGTCAACTGGTCGGCAGCGCCGTTGAAGGCATGCCCTGGCTTGGCACCTTCCATGCCATATGCGTGAAAATCCTGCGCCGCCATGCCGAGCTTGTTGATCTGAAATCTGGATTTACCATCCTTGACACCGATGATCAGGTGCGACTCATCAAGCAGCTTTTGAAAGCCGACAATATTGACGAGAAGCGTTGGCCGGCCCGCCATCTCGCATCCTTGTTCGATCGCTGGAAAAACAAGGGGCTGGTGCCCTCAAAAGTTCCCGCCGGTGAGGCCCACAGTTTTGCCAATGGCAAGGGGGCTGAGCTTTATGAAGCCTATCAAAAACGTCTCAAGGAGCTAAACGCCGTCGATTTTGGCGATATCCTGCTTGAATGTCTGCGTCTGTTTCAGGAAAACAATGATGTATTGAAGGAATATCAAAGCCGCTTTCGCTATATTCTGGTGGACGAGTATCAAGACACTAATGTCGCCCAATATCTGTGGTTAAGGCTGCTGGCACAAGGCACTAGCAATGTTTGTTGTGTGGGAGATGATGATCAATCTATCTATGGCTGGCGCGGGGCCGAAGTTGACAACATCTTGCGCTTTGACAAGGATTTTCCCGGTGCCAAGGTGATCCGTCTTGAACAAAATTACCGATCCACCGGCCATATACTGGCCACCGCCTCTGCGCTCATTGACAATAATACCGAGCGCCTGGGCAAAACCCTGCACACCAATATTGGTGAGGGTGACAAGGTCATGCTGCGTGGCTGTTGGGATGACGAGGAAGAAGCCCGCAACATCTCCGAGCAGATCGAGCAATTGCAGCGCGACAAGCTCAATCTCGATGATATCGCCATTCTCGTGCGGGCCAGTTCGCAAATGCGCGCCATCGAAGATCGTTTTGTCACGGTTGGCATGCCATACCGCGTGATTGGCGGGCCTCGGTTTTATGAACGCAAGGAAATCAAGGACGCCATCGCCTATTTCGAGGTGATATTCAACAGCGCCAATGATCTTAAATTCGAGCGCATCATCAATACGCCAAAGCGCGGTCTGGGAGAGGCATCGCTGCGTCCCATCTATCACTATGCGCGAGCCAAAGGTATCCCGCTTGTGGATAGCGCACGGGCCTTGCTGGAAACCGAAGAGCTGCGCCCGGCTGCTCGCAACTCAATTTTCAAGCT
>JAJRQA010000036.1 GCA_024280475.1 Alphaproteobacteria bacterium | reverse complement strand
TCGATTTTGCCGTCGCGCGCTTTCTCATTGAGATTGACGCAATAGGTATCAAGCGCATCGTTTGACTTGCCGGCGGGCTCTTCTCCAAACGAAGGAGTGTCTTCTTCGATACCGCTAATATGGCGTGGTTCTGACATATCATCACGTTTGGCGATGCCATGCGAGATATAGTTGACCGCGTCAAACCGGGTCATATCTTGTTCTTGAAGAAAATAGGCAGCGTGGCTTTCGCGTTCAGCAAAAATAGCAACCAGCACATTGGCTCCTGTAACTTCTTCACGTCCAGATGATTGGACGTGGATGATTGCCCGATGAATAACTCGCTGGAAACCGGCCGTGGGCTGGGCTTCATGATCTTCATCATCGATGACAATGCCTGAAAGCTCTGTTTCGAGATAGTGCTGAACCTTACCGCGCAGTTCATCAATATCGACCATACAGGCCCGCATGACTGCCGCAGCATCCGTATCGTCAATCAGTGAAAATAACAGATGTTCCAGTGTTATGAATTCGTGGTCGTACTCATTGGCATATTCCAATGCCCGATGCAGCGCTTCTTCCAGTTTTGTCGAAAATGACGGCATTATTCCTCGCCTTTGGCTTGTTACTCTTTCTCCATTGTACATTGCAACGGATGTTCGTTTTGTCTGGCGACATTCATCACCTGTGAAACTTTTGTTTCAGCTACTTCATAGGTAAAAACTCCACATACTCCTATGCCCGAACGATGTACTTGCAACATGATCCCCGTTGCCTCGCTGCGGGATTTGTTAAAATATTGCTCCAGGACATAAATAACGAAATCCATCGGCGTGTAATCGTCATTTAACAGCAATACTTTGTACAGCCGTGGTTTTTTAGTCCGAGTGCGGGGTTTTGTAATGACATCAGTTCCGATGCCACCATTATCTCCCTCTTTTTTGTCGTCTTCATCTTCGCCCATTATCGGCCAGTTTAAGAGTGAATAAACGCTTTTGTGGGCAAAAATACGTTGTTTTTGCAATTTTTCTTCAATCACCACCCTGATCATTCTTCCTAACAATGCTGCAATAGCGGTCGCTGATTTTATAGTTTGGGCCATTATACACCAATTTCAACCCATATCTTAAAGAGATCGCGATTAAATTGCTCTAATGCGACTTTCAAGTTGTTAGCACTTTTATACAACATGCCAAAGCGCAATGATAATCCATAGTTGACGAGTTTCCAGAGTGCTGCGGCGGCGCGCGTATCTTGTCGCTTTTGACCAATTTTGGTTGGTTGCATTCTCCTTTCACACAGCATGGTTAATCAAAGATAATTGATAGTTATGGTGAAATTATTCCAATTTCAGCACATGGTTTAACTAATTAATAAGCATGATCGGCTAATCATTATCCTCATAGTGTCGTGGATGAATTGTGACCATTTTGGGAAATCTTACCAGCGAGTATTGATTGCCTTACTCAGGTCACTAAAAGCCTCATTTCTAGATACAAGCGCTTGTAGGTTTTGCGTTCGCGCCGATCAAACGCGCCCATTCTAAAATGGTTGGTTTCGTCTTTAAGTGGATTATTTAGTAGTTTCCAGGGGAGCAATCTTGTTATGTCGTGTAGGTATTTTGTGAATAGTATGATTGCTAACGCTCTTGGAAAGACGATCACCGCTCTTCTGGCCCTGTCATTTATTGTTGGGCTCTCAACCTCAGCCAGTGCAAATGCAAAATATGCTGCGATCGTAATCGATGGCAATACTGGAAAAGTTCTGCATTCCTACAAGCCAGATGCAGCTCGTTTCCCTGCTTCGCTGACGAAGATCATGACCCTTTATATTCTTTTTGATTATCTTAAAAAAGGTCGGCTGACAAAAAATACTAAATTTTATGTGACACCCCATGCCGCTTCACAACCACCCTCCAAACTTGGACTAAAGGCTGGCTCCCATATCAAGATCAAAAATATTATCGGGGCACTTGTCACGAAATCTGCCAATGATGTGGCTGCGACTGTTGCTGAAAATATCGCGGGTAGCGAAGCAAAGTTCGCCCGCATGATGACGAGAAAAGCTAGATCAATAGGGATGTATAGCACGACTTTTAAAAACGCTTCGGGTCTTCCCAATAGACATCAAAAAACCACGGCCCGCGATATGGCGAAGCTGTCCATGCGGATCATGAATGACTTCCCTCAATATGCGAAATCTTTTAAAACCCGTAGATTTAAATATGGACGACGAGCCTATCGCAATCACAATGGTTTGCTCTATTCGTATAAAGGTACGGAGGGTATCAAAACCGGTTATACGCGGGCTTCTGGTTTTAATTTGACGTCCTCAGTCAAGCGGGGAAACAAGCATCTGATCGCAGTCGTAATGGGCGGTAAATCTTCTCGTAGTCGCAATGCAGAAATGCGTCGTTTGCTGAATAAAAATTTCCCACGTGCCACGGCAAGTAAACGCAAAAAACCTTTGTCACAGCGCATGGCTCTTATGGATCCAAAACGGGCATCGCAATCTATACGCTATACAGCGGCGACAACTTTATCCAACTGGAAGAATAAGCAGGCAAAAAAACACGCCGTGCAAAAGACAAGAGTAGCGAGTAAATCATACGGACTTGGCAAATATACAAGCCGCCACTCGGATTCAGGCTACGATATACAGATTGGAGCCTATCCTGATCGCAGCATTGCCGTTGGCAGATTGTCACAAACCAAGAGCAAGGCAAAATCGATACTGGATGGCCATCGTCCCTATATTATGCAGTATGAGAAAAACGGGACGAACTATCACCGTGCCCGCTTTGCCAATTTTGGTTCAAGAACGTCAGCCTCGATCGCCTGCAATCATCTCAAGAACAAGCTGAACATGAAATGTATTGTGATGTTGCCTTAACGGTTTCGCGATGCCTGGGTTAAGCGGCGTTACGATGTTTCCAACAGGGTTATTTTTTGTTATTCCGTGGATCCCGTAACGGTTGGCGATACATCATCACTGTCTGCTAACTGAAGCCGCAAAGCCTTGATGTCGAACCATTTGCCCTGTGGCAAAAGGCGCATACGAAGATACGACCAGTTGTCCGAAGATTTGACTAGCGTATAGAAATTACCAACGGGTGGAGCTATATATAAAACACCTCCCAGAACAACAGTCATTAAAACCGCAGATGCTGGTTTCTTGTAGTCAAAGAGCTTCATCGCTGTGCCAAAAGAACGCTTTACTCTGTTACCAGCAAAATCAATGCTGTAAAGCTCATCAAGCAGAAGATGCGTGAGGGCACCGATGAAAACGATTGTGCCGCCCATCCAGGCTACCGTGTCTGTTTTTTCCAGAAAATTATAAAAGATTGCCGCCCCTGTTACGCCAAAGAAAATGTTGGCAAGCAAGGAATGGAATATTCCTCGATGAACAGTAAATTCATGAAACAATTTCCAGACAAAATAACGAATGAATATAAAGATCGCCAGCCACAGCAAACAAAGTTCTGCGATGGACAGGAATTGCGAATAGTGAAATAGAGCAATAAAAGCGAAAAACATTCCGAAACCTGCAAATACGGTGCGAGATTGTTTCGAACTTTCAAGGTCAATATCAGGCAGGATGCTGCCCAGTGTGCCAGCGATTGTCAGAAATACAGCTTCGCTGGGCGTAACCAGAGCTGCCGCCATCGCAACGGTTGCAATGACCCCACTTGTTAGGACCCCGACTGTAATATGAGTTTGAAAATTAGCCATGCGCCCTGCTCTCCCCAAAGATTTCGAATGAGCATCAGGTTTACGCGGTTCAATCCTAATAAATGTTTAATAATATCTGAATGAACCATTCCTGCAGACCGTTCTTGGGGCCCGATGGGAGGTGGTACGTTTGCGATATTATTTTATTAATAAGAACTTTCGCCATTACGTGGCCGCTTACCCCTGTCGCGGCGGCGCTTCTTTGGCAATTTACGGAACTGTTGATCTTTCACAGTATTATTGAAGTCGAAAATCTGTCGGAACACGCCTGGTGTGAGTAAGGATACCGGATTGACGATGACTGTCGGTTTTGCGGTAGGGCCTTCAATGGCGAACGTCACCCCAAACACGCCTTCTCCTTTGCGCCCGACCAGCAGGTCTCTCAACACCGGTATTTCGCCAATCGCAGCGTTGAGGCCATATAGCGGTACATATGTTCCACCAAGGCGCATTGTTTCTGTACGAAAATCTATTTTACCACGCAGAGTGGCCCCAATAACGGGGCCGTTGACATAAGAATCATGCAAAATGAACTGGCCATTGCCATAAGAGAATGGTGCTTTTAGCTGATCAAACTGCATTTTTGTTTTTACAATTTTCGGCTTGCTTGATTTTGATCTTTGGCGATTTTCTCTAATAAGTTCATTTTGGAAAACGCTGGCCGAATTAACATCTCCTGAGATTTTTTGGGAACTGATAACGAAAAAGTCTTTCACCCAGAGTGTTCCTCGATTGCCCTTTGATCGCTTGCCATCCAAATTTACTTTAAGAGAAAGTTGGCCACCCTGAATGTTTGGATAAAGGCCGATCATTCTAAAAGTCGTTCCTGCGTCCGTGCTTTCGACCTTCATAACGCGCCGCGTGCCATTCTTTGGTTCTATGCGCATGGCAATCATTGATTGGCCGTTCAAGCGCCCCTTAAAGTCTAGCAATGATACTTTGTTACGCCGCTGCTTGATATCCACTCTCGCACCACTTATATAAGCGCCCTTGCCACCCGCAATCGTGCCGATTTCGGCATGAAAATTATAATCAAAACCCGATATACTAGACGTCGTTTTTTTTCTTGTCTGCGAATTTCCGAAAAATTGATTGCGCAATAATCTTCGACCATCCAGATTTTGGATCTTGGCTGTTATATCGAGCACACCATTTTTGTTACGCTTGCCCGCTACATTCATATTGTTGATATGATTGAACGAAAAGTTGGGAAAATGAAATGAATGAAGTTTGCTGTTTTTCCCATTGACTGCAAGGGCGCCCTCGAGCACAAGCTGATTGCCGACAAGACTAAAGTTTTCTAGATTAATAATGTCTTTTTTTCCCGTTTTTACATCGAATTGCAAAACGGCTGCAGTCCCTGGATATTTCGTCCAACTTATCATTTCGTTTGATAATTTAGCGTTTGTCAGATCCGCCCTGACCTGTATGCCAGATGATTTTCCACTGGAAGGAGAGACCGTTATGACAACGGGGATATCCCCTTTCAGAAGACTATTGAGTTTAGACAGGCCAAGTTTGCGGCGGCTGGTTTTGCTCAAAATTGCGCTTAGACGTATGGGAGGTTGTTTTGCTTTTCTCGTGCCAAAGATCCGTTGCCAGTTGATTTTTACTGGTATTCCCTTGATAACCACGCCCCCATCAGCTTCAACAGCTTTCTCGCTGAGTTTAATATTAATGGACCCACCTTCAACAGACATGTCACCAAACAATTTTTTGCTTTTCATTTTTGTCAGTCTTAAATTGCCATCCAAGCCTATTTCGTTGAATTGGAGATTGTCCTTTAGAGGGATATGCATGTTGACGACACCTTTTAAATTGCCATCAATGCGGTTGGCCAAATAGCCTGTCTTGCGCGCCGACTTCAGTGCGGGCTGGTTTATGAATTTGATAAGATCTTGTGCTTTCCCCTCTAGACGAAAACTAAGATTGGATACGGGGTCCTCTTCCCGCAAATCAGATATTGAGTAATTGCCATGGGAAAGCTTGAGGGGTGATCCTTTGCCCAGATGTATTCGCCCTTTGGGAATGTCGATGCTCAATTGTCGACCTGTGATCTTCAAGGTTGCATCAGGTATCTTTAATGGCAGTAAACCATCGTGATATTTAACAAGCAGATCACTAAGCTTTAGATTTAAACGTACCATCTTTGGCGCAAGATCACCTTGAACAGGTAGTTTTGCCAACACACCCGCTGGGATCGCGACTTTAAAATCACCAGATACGACCTGCCCTTCGTGAATTTTCTCGCCTACCCATTTGCGTGCTTCAATGGCCAGTATTCTTGGCCACAGCCTTTTCAAAACCGGCACGGATATGCTGGACAGCTTGCCTCGAAGATAAATTCCCGGAGATGTGTCGAAATCAGCCAGATAACCTTTGAGATTGATCGTTGCGTTTCCGGCTCTTAGAAAAAGGCCGGCAATCTCAACACGTTCGGTATCAGGATTGATTGACCCTGTAACCCACCACTCATCAATTATGACAGGAGCAAGGTCAAAATCTTTCGCAGCAAGGCGGGTTTCTTGCCCCTTAAGCGTGAAATTCAAATTACTGGAGGAATTACTCAACTGAACAATTCCTGACAAATTGGTTTGATTGTTCCCCCACTTAAACAAGGAGGGCAGAATCAACAGTTTATTACCATTCTTCGTATAAGCGATTTTCAGCTCACCAATATCGAGATTTACAGATTCAATGCCATCAGATTTATCGAGCCAAGGGAATGAAATTTTCCCCGCGGCAAGGCGTATATTGGCAAAGGCACTTTGAACTTCACCTTGATTATTGAGCTTTGCGTTGACTTTGCCATCAAAAGGAATGTCGAAATGCTTTAGTACGCTGATATTTGGCAAAAGCCGCTGAAGGGACGCCGGAGTAATATCCTTGAATCCAAAATCAAGTTGCAGGTCTTGGGTGTTATCGCTTTGCTTCGTTTGGAAACGTATATTCCATGGTTTAATCTGCTCGTTTTTCTCGCCGATACCAATTTTGCCAAATCCTCGAATCAAACTGCTTTTATTGCTGTGCTTGAGGTCAATTATGAAGTCAGGAATTTTCCACGAATAGTCAGTCCCGTCATTTGAGTACCGGACGCGCGCATCGCGGACACCAAACTGTGTAAGATATGAGGTGGTATTGCTATGACTTCTGGCCTCTTCAAAAGCGGCAGTGATGGCCTTCATGATCTCTAGTTTAGCAATTGTTGTCGGGGCATTTATCTGGCTATCGGCGTCCGTGTTGGGCGCATTGTTTTCCCTGAGAAGGTCTCCGATACCATCATTTGAGTTGCCGGCATTTGGATAAGAGAGGGAAAGGCCGCTTTCCTTGTTATAGGCAATGTCAAGTGTTGGCTTGATAAACACCATCTGACTGGGGGCGAGACGTCCCCACATTAAGGCTCGGCCATTTAGATCGACAGCTGCAAGTGGCGCGGTGGCAATCGTTTTGCCCTGCTTATTGGCAAGCACAATATTTCGAAGCCTGAAATGAACGCCAGAGCTATGCGTATTTTTGCCAACATAGGCGCTTTTGATTTTGATTGATAAGCCTGAAAGCTGATCATTAATGGCGCTCTCAATTGAGGGAACGATGAAATTGAGATCAATGGCGCCTTTTTCCAGACGATAATAAAACAGACCAAGAAGGAAAGCACCGATCACCAGGAACCCGACGAGCAATTCAATGGTGATAATGAGAATACGACGTATCGAGGTATGCATTTGACCCAGCTCGACAGTCTTGGGCAGGTAGCTGGCAATCGCTCGTCCCGTTTTGCCAATGCCAGTGACAGCATCGGTATTCTTTGTTTTATTGACGATGCGGTAAATCATTTATTTCCTGTAATCAGTCTCTTGCATGCGTGAGCGCCATGCAACAATTGTCTGCTCAGCCAAATTGCGAGGTGCTATTTTTCTGGTTTTCATCAATAGTGGCAAACAACTGTTCTACAATAGTGCCTGAAGATGACTATCAAAATGGCAATCATCTCATTGCCTGTTTGACAAGAAGGTTGCAACTGTTTACCGCACTAGGAACAAGGACCTTCCCATTCGGGATAATTGCCCTATTTGGACCTCGAAATCTAGACAAAAGCATGACGGGAGAACAGTATGTTAAATGAAGGTGACAAGGCCCCCGACTTCACACTGTTGACAGAAGATGGATCACAGCTCTCTTTAAGCGATCTCAAGGGGGCACCGCTCGTCCTTTATTTCTATCCCAAAGATGATACGAGCGGCTGTACAAAAGAAGCAATTGATTTCACACAAATGCTAGCAGATTTCACAAAGCTGAAAACGAGAATCATAGGTGTATCCACCGATTCTGTGAGCAAGCATGCTAAATTTATCGACAAACATGATCTTCGTATCACCCTTGGCGCAGATGAAGACAAGAAAGTTGCCATGGATTATGGAGTGTGGGCAGAAAAGAAAAATTATGGCCGTACCTATATGGGGATCGTACGAACAACTTTTCTCATCGACAAAACTGGTCAAATTGCCAAGATATGGAACAAGGTAAGGGTCAAGGATCATGCCGCCGCCGTTCTTGAGGCAACCAGCTCACTGTAAAAAAGCTGATTGGTTTCCATAATGACACCACTTCCCAAGAGCCTTGCAGAATATTCTCTTGAAATCGTCAAAGAAGCATCACCATCCAAAAAGGTATGTTTGGCCCGCCGTTTGGGATCAATGTGGCGTGCCCAAGAGATATCTCTTGGTGGCCTTGCAAGTGATATGCCTTATCCAGATCAACCTGGGAGACCGGACAAACCTGAGCTACTTTCCCTGCGCGACATGCCTAGACGACGCACCGGCAGTAAAAAAGGACTGATTGCCCTCGTTCATTCGCTTGCCCATATTGAACTCAACGCAATCGATATGGCATTTGATCTGTTGGCCCGGTTCGGGGATAGCCCTTTGCCCTACAGCTTTTTTGATGAAGCACTTAAAGTTGGGCTGGAGGAAGCTGATCACTATGAAATGATTAATGGTGATCTGGAAATACTTGGTGCGCGATATGGGGACCTTCCAGCTCATGGTGGCCTCTGGGATGCGGTTATGACAACACGCCACGACTTGTTGGCGCGCCTGGCTATTGTGCCGCTTGTACTTGAGGCTCGTGGACTTGATGTCTCCCCTATGATGATTGAAAGAGTTAAAGCGTCGGGAGAAGATAACATCGTTAAAACCATGCAGCAGATCTATCGTGATGAGATTACTCATGTTGCCTTTGGCGCCAAATGGTTCAAGTTTCTTTGTCGACATCAAAACCGTGATCCCAAAACGACTTTTCATTCTCTGGTAAGAGAACATTTTCGCGGTCTGCTGAAGCCGCCCTTCAATGTACGCGCACGCACAAGCGCGGGACTACCTGAAGAATTTTACATACAGCCAGACCAAAGCAAGTCTTGAAGGCCACATTTGCGAATATGTGACATAATTGTGCTTCATTTTCCTGTCTCTTTTATACAGTCGCTGCCTCGCTAGTGACATGTGGGCAAATTCAACTTAAGATGGCTGAATAAAAAATGTGGATCATGCGGATTACTTCTGTTGATATCATCTTGGTACCTTTCTTGCGTTAGATGATTGAATTGCTTTGCACGTGCTTGTTGCAACAATTCTTATTGGAAGAATATCCAGGTGGTAACGCACATAGTATGCAGCCAGTAGTCAGTTCAGAGGGACGAAACAGTTATGTTTACAAAAAAACCAGAAAAAGGCATGGATGGTGGCACTTCATCTAATCCAATGGCATCAGCCGCACCAATTCCGACAATGCCAAGACCGGCTTCCGCGGCACCAATATCAGCTGCCCCCGTCTCGGCAGCGCCCAAACCGGCCCCCGCCATGAACAGCGGTAAATCCATTCCATCCATTTTTGCTGGCGATATCAGTATTACTGGTAATATCCAGTCGGCTGGCGAGATCCAGATTGATGGCAAAGTCGAAGGCGACATTAAATGCACCTCCCTGATTATCGGCGAAAATGCTGATGTATCAGGTGGCGTCGTGGCCGAAGACGTCGTTGTTCGCGGCAAAGTAAACGGCTCTATTCGCGGTGTTCGCGTCACTCTGGAAGCTACTTCAGAAGTAGCAGGTGACGTCTATCACAAAACCCTTGCCATTGAGCAAGGGGCCTATTTTGAAGGGAAATCTCGCCGTCAGGACGACCCTGTTGGAAGTGCTCCTGAAAAATCCGGTGCATCTGCTGGTGCCGCCAGACCTGTGGTCAACGGTTCCGCTACGGCCTCAAAACCATAAGCCAAGACGTAAGGTCCAGTCATTGAATTTGCTTTATTGCATTGCAAGAGCGGAAACGAATTGAGAACACCCCCCGCAATTAATATTGCGGGGGGTGTTTTAATTTCCTATATATCTTTGCAACTTTCGACCTTTAGTCTAAGTCAGCGACTTTTTCGCCTGCCCCATTGACCCGCTGGGCTAATGCTGCCGATATGAATTGATCCAGATCCCCATCGAGGACGGCTGGTGGATTGGTACTTTCAACACCAGTACGTAGATCTTTGACCATTTGGTAGGGCTGTAGCACGTAGGATCTGATCTGATGGCCCCAACCAATGTCGGTTTTTTGAGCGGCCTGAGCTTGTGATTCTTCTTCGCGCTTTTTGAGTTCTTCTTCATAAAGGCGCGCTTTAAGCATGGACCAGGCAGTATCCTTGTTCTTGTGCTGCGAGCGTTGGGACTGGCACTGCACCACGATATTTGTTGGTTTATGAGTAATGCGAACGGCACTATCGGTTGTGTTGACATGCTGCCCCCCTGCTCCGCTGGCTCTATATGTATCAATGCGGCAATCACTTTCATTGACTTCAATTTCGATATTTTCATCGACAACGGGATAGACCCAGACGCTGGCAAAACTGGTATGGCGGCGTGCGCTGGAATCAAAAGGTGAAATGCGCACCAGACGATGGACACCGGATTCCGTTTTCATCCAGCCATAGGCATCTTCGCCTTTGAAATGCAAAGTTGCTGATTTAATACCAGCTTCTTCTCCAGCGCTGGTCTCGATGATCTGGACTTTATAGGCATGTTGTTCTGCCCAACGCACATACATACGCATCATCATCTCGGCCCAGTCCTGCGCCTCCGTGCCGCCAGCTCCCGCATTGATTTCCAGATAGGTGTCATTGCCATCGGCTTCCCCGGATAACAAGGCTTCTGTCTCGCGGCGCAGTGTTTCCTTATGCAGAATTTTGAGCGCGTCTTCGGCCTCTACAATTACCTCGTCATCACCTTCATCTTCGCCAAGAGAAATCATGTCGGAATTATCGGAGAGCTCGCGCTCAAGGCGCTCAAATGCGTTAATAGCAGTTTCCAGGCGTTGCCGCTCGCGCATGACTTTTCGTGCCTTGCCAGCATCATTCCAAAGGGTTGGATCTTCGGCCTGTTCGTTTAATACCTGTAGTCGCTCTTTTGCTGTATCCCAGTCAAAGATGCCTCCTTAGGAGTGTAAGTGACCCCTTGATTTCATCGACCAGATGTTGTGTTTCTGCACGCATGCAGGAAATCTCCTCGCTATAGAAAACTAAAGAAAGGTAGTTATGCAGTGGCAGGTTTGCGAATTCAAGTTAATAGAGACCACGACCAGCTGGAGACAGATATTCCTGTCCAGCGCCTCCAGGCGCCCAACGGTTTGCTGAAGGGTCGGGTGGCGATGTGCCTGGTTTGAATGCTTCAAGGATGACATTCTTGCCGGAATATGAGGCGCGCTCGCCTGTCTTGCGATTTATTTTGACAAGCTGAATACCAGGAGGTGCTCTAAAGGGGATAGATTTTTTATCTTTCATGGCCATTTTCATGAAATCTTTGAAGATTGGCGATGCGACGCCACCGCCAGTTTCGCCCTTGCCCATGGGTGTTGGATTGTCAAAACCCACGAAAACACCAACAACAAGATCGGGGGAAAACCCCATAAACCATGCGTCTCGTTCATCATTGGTAGTGCCGGTTTTGCCAGCGAGGGATATGTTTGGGAGTGCGCGACCGACCCGGACACCAGTACCTCGTTTGACGACCCCCTCCATCATGGACGTTATTTGATAGGCAGTATGAGGGTCGATGATTTGCTTACGGGTATCAACAAGTTCGGGCTCTTCCTGATTATTCCAGGTTTTGGCGGAGCAATCAGGGCATGACCGCTCGTCATGACTATATAGCGTTTTCCCATAACGGTCTTGAATACGATCGATCACCGTAGGTTTTACCTGATATCCGCCATTTGCCAGAATGGCGTAGCCCGTTGTAAGGCGCAATAGTGTCGTTTCACCAGCGCCCAATGACATAGAGAGCACTGGCATCAAATTATCATAGATACCAAAACGTCTTGCATATTCCGCGATTACCGGCATACCCATATCTTGCGCGAGCCGCACAGTCATCAGATTGCGAGATCGCTCGATGCCTGTTCGCAATGTGGATGGTCCATAGAATTTTTTGCCGTAATTCTGGGGACGCCAGACATCCAGACCAGGGCCCTGGTCAATGGCAAGCGGCGCGTCAAGGATGACGGTGGACGGTGAATATCCATTATCCAATGCCGTGGCATATACAAACGGTTTAAAGGAAGAACCGGGCTGGCGATTAGCCTGTGTTGCACGGTTGAAATTACTGGCTGCAAAGCTGAAACCGCCAACAAGCGCAAGAATGCGACCCGTATGGGGATCCATGACAGTGATGCCGCCGCCAATCTGCGGGACCTGCATAAGCCGCCATTGCCCTGCAACATCTTGTTCGGTGAGGGCTTTGCGCTTACCCCTTTTGGCACGAGGACGCCTAGGTGCCACAAAAATCACATCACCAACACTTAATACATCAGCAGGTTTTTTGGGACGCTTGCTTTTGGATTCGACACGTCTGCCTTTTTTAGTAATCTTCATGGACAGAAGTTTTCTGGCCCAACGCATCTCCACAAAAGGTATGGAGCCTACTTCACGCTTTTCTTCAAGCTTGCCAGATGTCAATTTTGCCGGCCGCAGCCCTATACGTGCTTCATCAGCTCCCAGTTCAAGGACAACCGCTTGCCGCCAGGGCTGAATATCCGTAAGAGAGTTGTCGACCTTGGTAATGAGCTGTCCCCAATCGCCACCACCAAGGTCGAGGCTGGTTATAGCGCCCCGCCATCCGTGTCGGCGATCATAAGCGACAAGGCCATCAACCAACGCTTTTTTTGCCATGCGCTGCATGCGCGGATTGAGCGTTGTGCGTACTGACAACCCACCTTCATAAAGTTTGGTTTCGCCATAACGAGCCAAAATATCCCGGCGTACTTCTTCTGCGAAATACTCGGCGGCAAAAATACGCGCGCCAAAGGGGCGAGGATTGACTTCAAGCTCGTGGGTAACAGCTTCAGCCCTTTGTTCCTCGGTAATGAATCCATTGGCATGCATGCGTCCCAAAATCCAGTTTCGTCTGATCAGAGCTTTTTTAGTTTTGCGGAACGGATGGTAGTTGTTTGGAGCCTTGGGAAGGGTGGCCAAATAGGCCATTTCGTGAATTTGCAATTCTTTTAGCGATTTGCCGAAATAATTGAGAGAGGCGGCGGCAACGCCATAAGAGCGCAGACCAAAAAATATCTCATTGAGATATAGTTCCATGATCTGACCCTTGGTAAAGGTCCGCTCGATGCGTATAGCAAGAATAGCCTCTTTGACCTTTCGCACAATTGTTTGATCCGATGTCAGCAAGAAGTTCTTGGCAACCTGTTGGGTAATGGTCGAGGCCCCTCGTTTTGAGCCTCCCATTCCAGCCAGACGGCGCACATTGGCGACGACGGCTGCGGCAAATGCCTTTAGATCAATACCATGATGTTCATAGAAGTTTTTGTCTTCCGCCGCCATAAACGCCTGGATCAATGGTTTGGGAACCGCATTGATAGGCACGTAAATGCGCCGTTCACGAGCATATTCTGCGAGTAAACGACCATCATTTGCATGAATGCGCGTCATAACGGGTGGTTCATACTCGGCGAGTTTTTCGTAATTGGGCAAGTCCTGCGAGATGTTCCACAAAAAATAACCTGCCACGCCAGCGCCAGCGATGCCCAAAATCATCCCACCAGCAAATAGCCAACCAATAAACGCCACGGTCCAGCTCTTGGATCGGCGCTTGACTGTCTTTGGAGGAAGAACAGGTGGCGGTGTTGCATGCATGCTGGTGTGTTCTCTTCCTGATCAATTGTATGTAATTTTGTTTTCGAGCATGGTGTTAACACTATTCAATAAGGAAATTCAATATGGCGAGGACGTGGCAAATAGCAGCTTACTGCTAACGAATATCCCAAAAACCTTCTAATTACAGCAAAAAGGACTGGTTTTGCTACTAACAATAAAAAACTGGTAATTTATCTCAGTACGGATTAACAGCAACCTGCTGGGTGAAATAGGCCTCAATCGATTTTAAAAGAACTTTACCCATCTTTTTTTGCCACTTAGACGATTTGAGATTTTTTTCGTCATGGATGCTACTGAGATAGCCCAGTTCTAAGAGCACAGAGGGTGTGTCAGGCGCTTTTAGCACACGAAAGCCCGCCGATCTTGTTCTGTAGCCATGCAGCCTGACGGTCCCTCGCATTTGCTTGAGCTGCAATTTTGCAAACATAAGTGACAATTCATTGGTTTCTCGCTGGGCAAGATCAATAAGAATATTTGTGACTGGATTTTCACTCTCTGGTAGTTCAATGCCTGCAATGATATCCGATCGATTTTCAAGCGCCGCGAGGGCTTTTGCCTCTGCGTCAGATGCTTTATTCGACAAGATATATATGGATGCGCCTCTAACACTGTTGCGTCTTCGACGTTTTCTCGAAATAGAGTCAGCATGAATGGAGATAAACAGGCTGGCTTTATTGCGGCGGCCAATTTTCACTCGATCATGCAGGGGAATATAAGTATCGATATCGCGGGTCATGGCGACACGATAGAGTCCGGTTGCCAATAATTGTTTTCTCAATTGCTTTGAAAATGTCAGCACTATCTTTTTTTCAAGTGTGCCTTTTGATCCAATCGCTCCAGGGTCCACTCCACCATGGCCTGGATCAATGACGATCATCGGCCTGGCGCCTTCTTCTGGCGTAGCATCCTTCTTTTTCTTTTTTGAAACAGATTTCTTTGTTTCGGTTATTTTAGAAGATAGATCCTTTGCTAAATTTCGTTTTGCCAGACTCAGGGCAAATTTGTCCTGGCTTGTTTTAACAAGGACAATTTCCATCCGTGCTGGCGTGCCGCCATTTGCTTCCATGACCAACGCTTTGGTCACCAGCACCGGGTATTTGACATCGATAACGATTCTCGATTTGCCAGGAGCAAACAGGCCGTAACGATAGGCGCTTACCAATCCTTTGCCTTTTCTACCAAGACCAGACGGAAATTGAAATTTAACCTCGGGCAGGTCAATGATGACCCGATATGGTTTGGCAAGGGTAAAAACCTTGATCTCCACTTTTTTCGATAAATTAACCACAAACGTAATGCGTTTGACATCACCACCAAGGCGAGCGCCCTTGGCCACTGTTGTTTTGGCCCACACAGATGTTGTCGTGCTCATCATGATGAGCGCGATTAGGAAAAACAGCGAAGAACCAAAAAAAAGAAACACATAGAAGCCGTTAAGGCCAGAATAGTCGCGATATTTCATGGCTCCCCTTTCTTGACGGGTCTGTTTTGGTAGACACTACATGCTGCGGTCAATGATGGATTGAATCAAGGCTCCTGCAAGACATGATTCGGTATTATTATATCAGGCTGGATGATCAAATTGCCCGCACTTGTAAACCACATTACTTAAAACCGGGAAAAAGTTATACTGATGGCCAAATTTTGTCGCGATCCTGTCGATCACGAGTTATTCATCAATTCTCTCAATATTGCTTGCCAAACGGGCCAATCAGCACGTAATGTTCCTTCAGCAGATGAAACCATATTGTTTCTCCCTCTCAGGGATGCGTTTTCTACAGTATTACTGGGGTTGAACTTGAAGGGAAAGCTCCAATATAACTGACAATACAGCTGGCTGAATGCAAACGAGCTCTTCATTCAATGACGAAGAAGGATCGTGACCTGTTCCAACATATCATTCTGGAACGTTCGATTTAGCCAAAAAATGAGTACTGTGAACCAATAGAAATTCATTTGTGTAGAAAACATGATCGGGAATTTGACCCGTTAAATGTTTTAATGATCGCAAATTTTTGTGTCGGCTTTGATCCCCTATCTATGCGGGGTTGAGAATGTTGGCACCGCCCAACGGGGACATGGCGACACGTCAGCCCTATGGCAAAAGCAATGATGGCAGGGAATCCTGTCTTCTAATAACAATGAAGAATTAATTGATGATTTTGGCATCGAGCGAAACCATGAACGACAGGACGGACGGGCGACACCCGACGGACAACCCCATGGCGCAGCTTGGTCGACATTTTCTATCCCATTCAGTTAGCGCACGGCACTCCCGTCCCTATACCTGCTCTGGCCAATTACCTCTTCAATCCAACAGCAAGTATAATCCTATAATAGCGACCGTTCACCCCGCATTTCCCTGCATAGACAAGGAACGCATTGCAATAGCAAGTGTGGACGCTACGCTGGAGATCTATCAACATGGCAAACAAAATGCTTATCGATGCCGCTCATCCGGAAGAAACCCGGGTGGTGGTCGTTCGCGGCAGTCGCATCGAAGAATTTGACTATGAATCAGCCAATAAAAAACAACTGCGTGGTAATATTTACCTCGCCAAGGTGACCAGAGTCGAACCCTCGTTGCAGGCGGCATTCGTAGAATATGGCGGCAACCGGCATGGTTTTCTCGCCTTTAACGAAATACACCCTGATTATTATCAAATACCAGTGGCTGATCGCCTCATCTTGAAAGAAGAAGAAGCGCGTGAAGTAGCTGAGCAGCGTGAATTGGAAGCCAAGCAAGAAGAGGCTGCTGAAAAACGCAAAATGGCGGGCGGACGCAAACGGCGCGGACGCAAGAGAGCGCCAAAAAATAGCGATCTGGTCGAATATATTACTGAAAGCGCCGGAACAGAGTATCTGGCGGCAAAGAAGGTCTCTGATGACCCTTCAGAAGATGAAGCCGACGCTGCCCAAAGCAAAGATGATGAATTGGATGCCGCGGCTTCCGACGCTGATACATCTGAGGCAATGGATAGCGATGCTGACACAAGTGATGTGAAAGATGCGCTTGAAACAATTGGCGCCGAAGATGCCCTTGAGGAAATACCTGCACGACCAAAACGTCGGCGCCGCAAGATCTACCGTATCCAGGAAGTCATCAAGCGCAACCAGATCATTCTTATTCAGGTCGTAAAGGAAGAACGCGGCAACAAAGGTGCGGCGCTCACCACTTATATGTCGTTGGCCGGACGCTACACTGTGCTTATGCCCAATACGGCCCGTGGTGGTGGCATTTCTCGGAAAATCACTAATATAAAGGACCGCAAGCGCCTGCGTGAAATCGCCAATAATGTCGAAGTACCCGAAGGCACGGGATTGATTGTACGCACAGCAGGAGCGGCCCGCACGAAAGCTGAAATCAAACGAGATTTCGACTATCTTTTGCGCCTTTGGGAAAATATCCGCGAATATACGTTGAATTCTTCGGCCCCCACCCTGATCTATGAAGAAGGCAATCTCATCAAGCGGTCTATTCGCGATCTCTATTCAAAAGAGATCGACGAGGTCGTTGTTGCGGGCGATGAAGCATACCGCGAAGCCAAAGGTTTTATGCGGCTTATCATGCCTAGTCATGCCAAAAATGTGCATCATTACAAGGACCAGGAACCTTTGTTCATGCGCCATCAGGTTGAGCGCCAGCTCAACGCCATGTTCGACCCTGAGGTCAAACTCAAATCTGGTGGTTATATCGTCATCAATCAAACTGAAGCGCTCGTTGCCGTTGATGTCAACTCAGGAAAATCAACACGCGAATTCAGCATCGAAGAAACCGCAGTCAATACCAATCTGGAGGCGGCCAAGGAAGTGGCGCGGCAATTGCGTTTGCGCGACCTTGCAGGTCTGATTGTGATCGATTTCATCGATATGGACGAACGCAAAAATAATCGTGCCGTGGAGCAGATGACCAAAAACAGCCTCAAATCTGATCGCGCCCGCATCCAGGTTGGGCCTATCAGCGGATTTGGATTGCTTGAAATGTCTCGCCAGCGCCTGCGTACAGGTGTGCTGGAGGGATCAACAACCGAATGTTCACATTGTCTTGGCACCGGTATCATACGTTCCACTGAATCAGTGGCGCTCTATGTGCTGCGATCGGTCGAAGACAGCTTGTTGACCGGTCAAAAAACCGATCTTAAAGTCAATACGACCACCGATTCTGCCCTGTATATTCTTAATTTCAAACGTGCCTATCTCAAAGAGATTGAACATCATTATGGGATCACCGTGACCATCGTTGGAAACTCTGATCTTCACGGTATCAATTACACGATTGAGAAGGGTGCGCCCGCTCGCGCAAAGTCAAATACGCCCGAGAACAAAGTTGTCAGCATTGACTGGGCCTATCAAGGCGACGATGAAAATGTCGATAGTGACATCGATGAAAATCGTGACGAACCCGAAAAAAGTGAGGATAGTCGCCCCAAACGCAATCGTCGTCCAAGACGCCGCAAACCCCGGGGTGAAGCCGGCGCAAGTCCCGCATCAACAGATGGTAATGCAGAGCAAGCTGAAAACAGCGCCCGCTCCCGGACACCTGGTGAGGATGACAAAGAGGGCGAAAAACCTCGCCGCTCGCGCCGTAGAGGACGCCGTGGTGGTCGGGGCAGAAATAATGTCAATAGAGAGAAAAGCCTCCAAAACGGTGAGTCTGCGCAACAGGCCGATGCTACAGGTTCCGAACAAACGGCTGAGAATGATGGCAAAACGGCAACTGAGGCAAAAAGCGCACCTGTCAAGACCGACGCTCCTTCTGAACAAGCAGATGTAAGGGCAGAGAAACAGCCAGCAAAAGGCCGTAGTAATGGCCGCAAAAAGCCAGATGTCGTAAAAGATGCAGAAGCACCGGCCAAAGCCATCAAGAAGCCAGTGCCTAAAAAGGCACCTGCTCCAGAGGCTGCGCCCGAAAAGTCTACGGATGCTCCAAAGAAAAGGGGCTGGTGGCAACGTAAAACCAGCTAAGCCAATTCACTTCTGGCCCCCCTGTAAAATAGGGGGCCAGATTTGAGGCTTTTTAAGTGGCTCAAAAAATAGGGAGCTACGCACATGAACGATGGGACAAAGGTTAGTGCGGCCATCATCATTATTGGTGATGAGATCCTTTCAGGTCGCACGCGCGATCAAAACACCAGCTACATTGCCAGCCATCTGAGTGCCATCGGGATCACATTATGTGAAGTGCGGATCATTCCCGATATCGACATCAGGATTGTCGATACCGTAAATTCATTGCGTGCTCGCTATGACTATGTTTTTACCACTGGCGGTATTGGCCCAACCCACGACGATATCACTGCTGACAGCATTGCCCGAGCATTTAGCGTTCCTATTGATGTTGACGATCGAGCACTCAATATGATGCGCAAACGCTATAAAGAAGAAGATTTGCGGGGTGAGCGCTTGCGTATGGCCCGTATACCAGCGGGGGCCGAGCTGATCGAAAATTCCATTTCGCACACGCCAGGTTTCATGTTGGAAAATGTTATCGTCATGGCGGGGATACCCGATATCATGCAAGTGATGCTGGATAGTGTGTTGCCGAAACTGCGATCCGGTCGACCTTTTTTAACCATGACTATTCGCGTTATTGCTCCCGAGAGTCAGATCGCGGTGCCTTTAAAAGAGGTGCAAAAGCTGTTCGACGACCTGACGCTGGGAAGCTACCCGTTTTTTGAAAATAATGAGCTGGGGGCACATCTTGTTTTGCGCTCCACTAATAACAGCTCGCTCACAACAGCCAGAGATATGCTCATGACCAAGCTACGCGATGATCAACTAGATCCGCGCATCGTGGAAGTTAGCGGGGGTGGTGACGATGTGGGAGAGAACCTGAGTGATTGAATGTGTTGGTAGATGGGAATACACATCTTGCCCCGAGCTATAAAATGTGCCGACTTCGAACGTGACAAGTAAAAGTGCCACACAATGTACAAACACCCGGGCACAATGAAAACTTTGTCCCCGCTCGCACCACAAAGAGACATATTCAACGAGAATGCAGGCCATATACATCAAAATGAAAAACAGGATATAAACCGGCAAAACGGATGCTTGTGCAAATACAGCATCTGCCTGATGAAAATTGAGGGTGATGGCAATCATCGCGATGGATATCAAGATCAGCGATATTGTTCGTGTCTTACGCGAAAGATTGATAACGCGTGTGAATGAAGAAGGTCCGTGCTGACTGATCTGCATAACATCTATCCTGAACTGAACCAAAGCTTATAAGATAGATTATAAATAATGTTCCTTAAGATTGCGTTGAAGAACCAACAAGAGACTCTTAAAACCCCCAAAAACAGGGGGTTTTGTCTCAGTGATCATTGTCAGGGCTGACTTTGCCGAGCTTGGTATCAAAAAGCGAAATGATTTTAGCGCTGTGATTGTGTGAGAATTTTGTCGCAAAACTGTTTCCATTGACCACTTGTTTCAGATCAAGCAGCTCTTCCATAAGGTCGTATTGATCTTCCAACCTGCCGAGCAATTCGAAAATCGCGCACATCATCGCATCGACATCTATGAGATTGGCCAATGAATTGTCAAATGCCCCCCAATTTTGTGCCCCTGTCGTGTTGTTAACGATAGAAAAACCGCTTTTGGCCTTCTCAAGATCTCGCACGAGTTTTTCAATGGGAAAGGTCGCCGCCAGAAATTCGTCTGTATCTCGCTCCACATGGGGATCAAACTGCCCCAGTCGATCAACCCATTCGCGAGACTGGCTCATTTGCAGTGCAAACAGTATCTCTCTATCACGCCGATGTTCTACCTTTTCCAGTAGTGTTGACTGGTCTGCACCCTGCTCAATCTCATATTGTAACAGATCCAGGCGCATTTCATCGGATTGGTTGTCGATAAGTTGTTCGCCCTGCGTGAGAACATTCCCCAAATGGCAGATAAGCAAACGAATAAAACTATCGAGTTGGGCGGGCTGATACATAATATTACAATCTCCAAACTAACAGAGCAACACAGAACGAATTACTGATGTGCCTACTATACTAGGTGATTCGTGAATATTTATCGACCAGATGTTAAAAACACCCGGTTGAGGTCCATAAATGGCGCTCAACCGGGTGCATTTGTTATTATATTGCGTCAGTTGGAAACCTAGGAACAGCCGTTTGTAGAGCCGCAGGTGTCACATTTCATGCAGGTGCCATTGCGGACCAGCGTGAAATTCCCACATTCGCCGCATGCTTCCCCTTCATAGCCTTTGACACGGGCCTCCATGCGCAAGCTATCTTCACTTTTTGGCTGTTGAACAGGTGATTCTTGAAGCGTATTGATCGCTCCGATACCCAGATCCGTAGGCGATGGTTCGATCTGCATCTCACTGCTTGGCACGATTTCATCAATTTGCTGAAGGGCTGCTGCCCCACTATCTTTTACAATCATCACCTTTTTGGTGAATGTACCGCGCGTCAAGCCACGTGAGATATAATTGTCAGCATCGACCGCTCCCTCATCCACACCACCGCCAAGCTCCGTATTGCCAATATTTGGGGTCACGTGAGCCAAATCATCGCGTTCCAGATAGGAAACAGCAAGCTCCCTGAACACATAATCCAGAATGGATGTTGCGTTCTTGATGGAATCATTGCCTTGAACGAGGCCAGCAGGCTCGAAGCGGGTGAAAGTGAAGGCTTCCACAAATTCTTCCAGCGGCACGCCATATTGCAGACCAAGCGAAATCGCGATTGCAAAATTGTTCATCAACGAACGGAATGCAGCGCCTTCCTTATGCATATCGATAAACACTTCGCCGATCCGCCCGTCTTTGTATTCACCGGTATGCAGATAGACCTTGTGGCCGCCAACAACCGCTTTTTGAGTGTAACCGGTGCGGCGATGAGGGAGCTTTTCACGCTCAGATTCTAGGCGTTCACGGATCACTACACGCTCAACAATGCGCTCAGCAACGATAGTCGCGCGTTTGGCTGTTGCCTCTGCGCTGGCCAAAGCATCAATAATATCATCTGCTTCTTCTTCATCATCGGACAGCAATTGAGAATTGAGCGGTTGTGAAAGTTTCGAGCCATCGCGATACAACGCATTGGCTTTTAGAGCTAATCGCCATGATAACATATAAGCTTCCTTGCACTCCTCGATACTGGCAGTGTTCGGCATATTGATGGTCTTGGAAATAGCACCAGAAATGAAAGGCTGAGCGGCTGCCATCATATGTATATGACTTTGTGCTGACAAATAGCGTTTACCTTTCGTGCCACATGGGTTGGCGCAATCAAAGACTGGCAAATGCTCGTCCTTGAGTTTTGGCGCCCCTTCAAGGGTCATTGCACCAACGCAATATTCATTGGCAGCTTCAATCTGTTTTGATGTGAAACCAATCGCCGTTAAAAGATTGAGCTCCGTATCCTCCAGCTGCTCATCAGTGAGTTTCAACTTGTCACGGCAAAATGCTTCGCCCAAAGACCATTTGTTAAATACGAATTTGATATCAAAAGCGGTTTCGAGACTTTCTTCGATGCTAATGATCACATCATCGGTAAAGCCTTTGCTTTTCAGGTTTTCGTGATTGATATCTGGTGCGTTTTTGAGCGTACCGTGCCCAACAGCATAGGTTTTGATATTGTTGATTTCTTCTGGTGAATAGCCAAGTGTCTCAAGGGCAATAGGGATTGTCCTATTGATGATCTTGAAATAACCACCCCCGGCGAGTTTCTTGAATTTGACAATGGCAAAATCTGGTTCAATACCCGTCGTGTCGCAATCCATTACCAGTCCAATAGTACCGGTTGGCGCAATGACGCTTGATTGTGCGTTGCGATAGCCATGTTGTTGGCCCAGTTCAAGGGCCTTGTCCCAAGCGCGACAAGCCCGGTCTACCAGATCCTTGTCAGGACAAGAACCATGGTTGAGGGGTACAGGAGAGGTGCTTAACTGCTCATAGGTGTCATGTTCCCCATATGCGGCGCGCCGATGATTGCGAATAACCCGCATCATATCTTCTTTATTGCTCTCAAAACCTTCAAAGGCGCCCTGCTCTTTCGCCATCTGGGCTGAAGTAGCGTAGGATGCACCGGTCATCAAAGCACTGATGGCGCCAGCTAATGCACGGCCTTCTTCGCTGTCATAAGCAAGGCCCATGGACATCAACAAACCGCCAATATTGGCAAACCCCAGACCAAGAGTGCGATAGCGATAAGACAGTTCGGCGATTTTTTGCGATGGGAATTGCGCCATTGCAACGGAGATCTCCAACACCATGGTCCACAAGCGGACCGCATGCTCGAAATTATCAAGATCAAGTTTGTGCTTCTCATCGGCAAACGCCATCAGGTTCAGTGAGGCCAGGTTACACGCCGTATCATCAAGAAACATATACTCCGAGCAAGGGTTGGATGCGGTGATGTCCCCGGACTGGCGACAAGTATGCCAATCATTGATGGTGGTATGGAACTGAATACCAGGGTCTGCACAAGACCAGGCTGCATGACCGACCTGCTCCCAAAGTTCCTTGGCGTCCAAAGTCTTAGTGATTTTACCATCTTTGCGCGCTTTAAGTGACCAATCACTGCCCTTATTAACGGCTTGCAAGAAGTCATCTGTGACACGGATAGAGTTGTTGGAATTCTGGCCAGAGACGGTCAGATAGGCTTCTGAATCCCAATCTGTGTCATAGGTCGCAAATTCGATATCCTTATAGCCCTGTTTGGCAAACTGGACGACGCGCTGGATATAATTATCGGAGACCAAGGCCTTGCGGGCGGCTCTGATTTCACGTTTGAGGGCCGGGTTACGCTTGGCGTCGAAGCAATCGTCTCCGTCTGCTTCGCAATTCACGCAAGCCTTCATGACACGAGAAAGGTGCTCGGAACAAACTTTTGACCCCGTCACCAATGCGGCAACTTTTTGCTCTTCCTTGACCTTCCAATTGATATATTCCTCGATATCAGGGTGATCGATATCTATCACAACCATTTTGGCCGCGCGCCTTGTGGTACCGCCCGATTTGATCGCGCCAGCCGCCCGGTCGCCAATTTTCAAAAAGCTCATAAGGCCCGAAGATTTACCGCCACCAGACAAGGGCTCGTCCTTGCCGCGAATGTGCGAGAAATTAGATCCCGTACCCGAACCATATTTGAACAAGCGTGCTTCACGGACCCATAGATCCATAATGCCGTTTTCATTGACCAGATCATCATTTACGGACTGGATAAAACAGGCGTGAGGCTGTGGATGTTCATAAGATGATTTGGAGCGCACCAATTCGCGTGTCTGTGGATCAATATAGAAATGGCCCTGCCCCGGTCCATCAATGCCATAGGCCCAATGCAGCCCGGTGTTAAACCATTGTGGAGAATTGGGCGCACACATTTGCATGGCGAGCATATAACGCATTTCGTCGTAAAAGGCGCGGGCATCAGATTCGGAGCTGTAATAGCCGCCTTTCCATCCCCAATAGGTCCATGTGCCGGCAAGCCGGTTGAAAATTTGCCTCGCATCGGTCTCAGATCCGTAACGCTCGTCTTCTGGCAATTGGGCCAAGGCGTCTTCATCGGGAACGCTGCGCCACAACCAGGACGGCACGCTGTTTTCTTCAACCTTTTTAAGACGCATGGCAACGCCAGCCTTGCGGAAATATTTTTGTGCGAGAATATCGGCAGCAACTTGCGACCACTGTTCCGGGACATCAATATTGTCCATATGGAAAACGGTTGAACCATCAGGGTTTTTGATTTCGCTCAAGGCCTTGCGAAATTTGATATCAGCGTAGGCAGATTGGTTGGCTGTAGTAAACCGGCGTTCAATGCGCATTCTCGTGTTCCCCAAATGATGGAGATCCCAGGCAAAGCAGATACAAAAAGACGCAATTACAAAACACCAGGACCTATCTAAAGATGTTCCCGTGATCCTGTCAGGTGGATCAGTGCTTAAATTTGGGGGAAAAACATTCCCCCTTAATATTCTTGGTTGATGCACCCGTGAAAAGTCGTGTGCTTACTTGGTTACTACGCAACGATTGCAACCCTGCTTACAAATACAAGGAGCCACATAAAGACGCCCCCGACGATTGGTAGAGGTGTCTCTAAAACTTAGATAATGTTACTAATGGTACGGTTCACGGTCTTGGTGGTCTGTACCCCCCGGAACAGAACCGTTATAATTGGGCGGGCGCCCATTTTTTTATCGATTAACGTCGATAATATTGATGTTATATTTGATGTTGCCGTTGAGCGAAAACACCGTTTGTTCGTTGAAATAACTATGCGTGATTCCTTCAAAATTTACAAGCACTAGTATGTTGCAGTTATAACACCCCCCACATGTTGATGAATGCTTAAGATCGTGTTGGGATCGTGTGGATAAACTGTGGCAAATGATTTAGCCTTTTTCCCTGAAGGCCAATTCTAGCAGGACTTATTGCAATGCGCGGTGAAAGATATGGATGCGGAACAATATTCACCAACATAAAAAAATTGCCCTGCTTGCCATATTGCATGTTCAAAAAAAAAGTCGGTCAGGCAGAAAATTGCCATCTAAATCCCCGCCCACCAGAAAAATTTTGATAGCAGCCAGCGACTCACAAAGAATTCCCTGAGCGTGCAGGTATAACAAGACATCCAAATAGAGCTGGGTTATACATATTGCATGAAAATTATCACCAAAACAGACGAGCTGGCAAAAGTTTGCTCCGAGCTCGCAGAAGCTGACTTTGTATGTGTCGATACCGAGTTCATGCGCGAAAGTACGTTCTGGCCTGAGCTGTGTCTCATTCAAATGGCGGGCGGGGAAACCGAAGTGATCGTTGACCCCCTCGCTTCAGGGCTGGAACTTGAACCGTTTTTTGAATTAATGCGAGACGAGCGTGTTACAAAGGTCTTTCATGCCGCGCGCCAGGACATCGAGATCGTCCATTATTTATCAGACTCCCTGCCAAAACCGGTTTTCGACACACAAATTGCGGCTATGGTCTGCGGGTTTGGCGAGCAGGTGGGCTATGCCGACCTTATTCAAAAGACCCTCAATATTCCCATCGACAAGACATCGCGCTATAGCGACTGGCGCAGGCGGCCTTTGCAAGATCATCAATTGACCTATGCTCTGGCCGATGTCACCCATTTGGCCAAGGCCTACCCAATTTTATTATCTAAAATATCGACAGCAAACCGCTCAACCTGGCTAACCGAAGAAATGAGCGCTCTCGTCAATCCAGACCTTTACCGACAGCATCCAGATGATGCCTGGAAACGCCTGAAGCTGCGCAATATCAAACATAATCGTCTCGGTGTTTTGATCGAACTGGCAAAATGGCGTGAAGCGACCGCTCAATCGAGAAATTTACCGCGTAATCGCGTTGTCAAAGACGATGTGATCTACGAGGTTGCCAACCGCGCCCCCGCCAATGAAGATGAATTAGGCAATCTGCGTTCAGTGACAAAGGGCATTGTTCGATCATCATATGGTGCCGAACTGCTAAAGGGCGTTAAGCGCGGTCTGGCGATCGACCGTGAACAATTGCCGGAAATCAAACGCGCACCGCGCCTTTCCAGCGAGCAACAGGCAATTGTTGAATTGTTGCGGGTTCTATTGAAAACAACTGCGGTTAAGCACAATGTTGCCTCGAAAATTATTGCCAATGCCCGAGATCTTGAAAAAATTGCGTTAGATGATAATGCCGATGTGTCGGCCCTCAAAGGCTGGCGCCGAGACTTGTTTGGTCACGATGCAATCGCCCTCAAACATGGTAAAATCTCCCTTGGGCTTCGAAACGGAATTATATCTGCTATTGAAATCACCAATATTAACGAGCCAAGTGATATTAGCTAGGCCTGTTAGAGCAATTCGTGATCAACGCGCACAACCGCCTTGCGGTCCAGTAACTTGGCCAGAACGCCAAGGCGCTTTTGCAATCGTTCACCTTCCAACACGGCATTTTCCATGGAAAGCGTCAAAACAAGACGCTCTTCGTCATCCAGAACAACGGGCGTGTGCTCGTTGAGTCCGGGTAAAGCTGCCGAGACCATTGCCGCCACGCGAATGGCTGCACCGATGATACGCGCGCGCTGTATTGTTCGCTCGTCGACCAGGTCGACGATTTTGGCATCTGGTTCTTCCTTGATGCCGGCGTGACGGAAAAACTGCGTCAAGGCTAGAAATGCCCGCCCAGGATGATCAACCCCGGAAAAAGATGCATAGGCGACAAAATTGAGGGTTTGCGTCGAGCGGTAATCGGGATGAGCACGCCAGCCGATGTCTGAAAGAAGACAGGCCGCATGACGCAAGCGTCGTTCCTCATCATTTTCCAACAATTCCTCATCGACAAATAATTTGTCCGTCCATTCGCAAAGTTCTCGCCCGTGTTTTGGACTGCGGGCGCGCATTTTGGCTAGATCTTCGCATGAGGCAATAAGCGGGTCGCGGTTACGCTCTTTTTCACTCAGCAAGCTAAACAACAAGCCTTCTCGCACGCCAAATGCAGATGTGATAACCGTTGATGGTTCAATTTTTCGGATCACCCGTTCCATTAGCAAAGCACCGTAAGGAAGCGTGCTTTGACGCACTTTTGACAGTTCGTCAAAACCCAGTAATGTTTCCGGGGATTTGAGTATCTTATAGATGACAAAGTCTGCGAAGCGATGGGCTTCATCAGCATCAATGGCAAAATTATGCATGACATGCAGCGGATAGTCATATTGTCTCATATAAAGCCGTGCCATGGCACGCCAGGTACCACCAACAGCGTAAAAAGGCCGTCCTTTGCCTTTATGTAGCCAATCAACCGTCTCTAATTGCTCATCGATAAATTCGCCGGCTTTTTGCATGTTTCCCTTGGTAATATCCATCAAGCGCAGACTGCCCAAAGGCAGAGTTTTACCGCCGACAAGTTGAGCATCAGCAATATCGATCAGCTCCAGACTGCCTCCTCCCATATCGCCCGCGAGACCTTCCGCATCATGCATGCCCGCAATGACACCATTAGCGGCCATTTCAGCCTCGCCACGGCCAGATAAAACCTTGATTTTCGTGCCGCAAATGCCTTCAGCCCAGGTAATGAAATCGGGACCATTATCGGCTTCACGAGCAGCGGCTGTGGCAATGACATGGATTTTTTTTGCGCCAATGCGGTCGGCAATGGCGCGAAAACGGGTCAACGCTTCCAGTGCACGCTCGACGGCACTATCTGCAAGGCGACCCGTAGAGGCAATTTCGCGGCCCAACCCACATGAAATTTTCTCGTTAAACAATGTATCAGGACTACGCCTTGCACCATCAAAGACAACCAGTCGCACGGAATTTGAACCAATATCAATTATGGCAACTGGTTTTTTTCTGGCGGATTTTTTCTTGTGTCCGTTTTTCTTCCCCATTTAGGCAAGCTTCCTTATGACTATTTGATTTTTTTGATCGCAGAGGGAAAACGCTCGTCCAGAGATTTTCCGCGACCGGACAGACTTGGGTTATTCATAAAATATTTATGAGCATTAAATCCTTTTTCCCCCTCTTGTAGAACGTATCTCTTTGAAACTCCATTAGGCAAGATATGCCAGCTTTGCTCGTTATCAGCCAGATTGGCTTGCATGATTTGATCTTGTATCTGCTGATGCACCCGCGCCCCTCTGATCGGTACCATTGTCTCTACCCGTCGATCCAGATTTCGTTGCATGATATCAGCCGAGCTTATGTAAATGACAGATTTGTCTGACGGCAGTCCATGTCCTGCGCCAAAGCAATAGATGCGGGCGTGCTCCAAATAGCGCCCGACTATGGATTTAACATGTATATTTTCTGACAGGCCCTTAATGCCGGGGCGCAAACAACAGATCCCTCGGATAATGAGATCAATGACAACACCTGCATTACTCGCCTCATACAAAGCATCAATCACTTGATCATCCACGAGAGAATTCATTTTCAACCAGATCTGAGCCGAACGCCCAGCCTTTGCATGGTAAATTTCTTCTCTTATATGATCAAGAATGCGATCACGGATACCGTGTGGGGAAATCGACATGACTGCAAGCTTTTGCGGCCGAGCATAACTCGTCACATAATTGAATATGCGCGTTACATCGCGTGCGATAACAGGATCATCAGTGAAATAGGACAGATCGGTATAGACCCTAGCTGTTATGGGATGATAGTTGCCAGTGCCAATATGGATATAGCTCTTTAACGAGCCACGTTCGCGGCGCACAATCTGGCTTAACTTCGCGTGCGTTTTAAGTTCCGTGAAGCCATAAAGCACGTGCACACCGACACTTTCGAGATCGCGCGCCCAGCGGATATTGGCTTCTTCGTCAAACCGGGCCTTCAGCTCAATGATGGTGGTGACCGATTTTCCAGCTTCTGCCGCCTCTTTCAGTGCTTGGATAATCGCAGAATCGCGGCTTGTGCGATATAAAGTCCATTTAATCGACACCACATCGGGGTCAAGTGCCGCCTGCCGCAAGAAATGCAGTACCACATCAAAACTCTCATAGGGATGATGAACGACGAGCTCTTTTTGTGAGATGGCGCCGAAAATATCACCCCCGTGTTCACGTATACGCTCTGGATAACGAGAGCTATAGGGACCAAATAATAATTCGGGCCGGTCTTTGACGATCAGCTGCGAGATATCCGAAAGCCCCACCATACCGTCCTGGACATTGGTTTCTGTTTCACTGACCTGCAATTCCTTGACCACAAATCCCCGCAAATGTTTGGGGGTGCTTTTCTCAATTTCCAAGCGAATAGCCTCGCCCCGACGGCGCTTTTTGAGAGCGCTTTCATAGGAGCGTACCAGGTCTTCTGCCTTTTCAGCCAGTTCAACATCGCTGTCCCGCAATACACGAAAAGCTCCGCGTGCCCGCACACGATAGCCTGGAAAAAGTTCGTGAATAAAAAGCGAAACGACCGTTTCAAGCCGTATGAAGCGGATACGTTGCGATCCTGATGTCTCTGAGTTGTCTTTTTCTTGCAAGCGAATAAAGCGTGACAGTTGGCTGGGTATGGGTAGCAAGGCTACCATACCCTGTTCGCTATCATCAATATTCAATAAATCGAGCCCTAGGGTGATGCCGGTATTGGGTATAAAGGGAAATGGCAGCGCCGGATCCACAGCGATGGGCGTAAGAACCGGAAATATATGCTCCAGAAAATGGCTTTCCAACCAGGTTCTATCGGTTTTCTTGAGATCTTTTTCTCCGATAATATGAAAGTTCTGCGAGGCAAGTTCGATGCGAAGTTTGGCCCATATACGGGTCTGGTCAGCACTAAGTTCCGCAACAAGTGTACTGATCTGCTGCAATTGTTCACTGGGGGTCAAACCATCCTGGCTCTTGGTTTCGATCCCGGCATCAACCTGGCCGCGCAGGCCAGCAACCCGGACCATATAAAATTCATCGAGGTTAGAACCAGAAATCGACAAAAAACGCAAACGCTCAAGCAAAGGATGAGCGGGGTTGTCAGCCTCTTCCAACACCCGCTTGTTAAAATGCAGCCATGACAATTCACGGTTAAAAAACCGCGCAGGGCTTTTGATATCAATTGGTGCGTGGATGGCCTCACTCCCCTCCATATTCGACATATATATAATAACTCCAGCGAGTGAACGCGTCTGATTAATCTTGGATGATTGTTAAAATACACGATAGGGTTGTATTTTCCACTGATTTTCGCAGCAGGCAGCATCAACAGACGTGTCAGGGCTGTTTTGAAGGCGCACTTTGAGATCAGCTGGACTTGTCGAGCAGAATTTCACGAGCCAAAACCTTGGTAATGGCCCGTCCGGTGCCCAAGGATCCGCGATCGAGTTCATCGACGATCTGTGTCACAGCCTGCAAGGAGCGTTCCATGCGTTTGAATAGATATTCAACAAGTTGGGGCTCTATCTCAATTTGACGATCGCTAAACTGCTTGATCATCACTGCTTTTAGCAAATTTTCATCAGGTGCCTTGATCGAAATGCTCGGCAAGGCCAGTAATCGGGAGCGAAGATCACTGAGCTTTAGTACCAGATCACCAATGCCTGTTCGCGAGGTTAGCAGCAATTGACCGCCGTTCTCATTGACTTTGTTGAGAAGGTGAAACAACACATCCTCACTTGCCAACCCATCATGCAGGTTCTCGATACAGATGCATTGATCAAGTGGCAATTGTTGCAAATCGGTTTTATGGAGATCACGGGCCGCAATGACATGTGCATGACTTCGTAAAATCCAGACATTGACGAGATGCGTTTTGCCGCTGGCCTCTGGGCCAATCAACAGTTGGGCATATTGCGCCCAATGCGGCCAGTCATCAATGAGCTTGACTGCCAGCTCATTGCTTTGCGACAAAAAGAAATCTTCAGCCCCAAACGCTGGGCGATGCGCGAGATCAAGCGCCAATTGCCTTGGGTTTTTCATTTGATCTCAACTAGCCTTTTTTATCCGCGCTTTTCAACTCTCTTGAACCAATATAGAGCTCGCTATCAAGATAGCGCTCCAAAGCAAAACGAACAAGCACGCCAATGGCTGCTGCCAGCGGAATGGCGATAAGCATGCCCACCAGGCCGAACAGATAACCAGAAACGATCAATGCGAAAATCAGCCAGACGGGATGCAGTTTGATTTTGTCTCCGATAATCTTGGGGGTCAGAAAATTGGTATCGACCAGTTGGCCAAACGCAAACACACCCAATACCCACAAAATTGGCTGCCATTCAGGCCAATATTGTACGACTGCCATGGTTCCCGAAATTATAAAACCGGCCAGCGATCCAAGGAATGGTACGATATTGAGAAGCCCCGCAGTCAGTCCGATTAATAAACCATATTTGAGACCGAGCATGGTCAGGGCTATGGAATAGAAAATGCCGACAATGATCGATATGGTCACCTGACCGCGCAAAAATCCAGAAATTGATCTGTTAATGCGCTTGGTCAACAACCGGATGATCGGTGCATGATCACGCGGCAACCAGTCATCAATTTTACCAACGAACTGATCCCAGTCTTTCAGCAAGAAAAAGGTCACAACGGGAGTGATGAGGATCAATGACAAAAAGCTTAGCAAGGCCTTGCCACTGGTCCATACTGATTTCAAAACGCCGGTCAGATGCTTGGCCGAATCGCGAGCCATATTTTGCATGGCCTCTTCGGCGCCAAGCTGGGAACCTGGAAACAGTTTGCCAAACCAGGCTTCACTCCCGGTGACTATGATTTCACGTAGTTGCTTAAAGTAGGTTGGAATATTTGAGACCAGTTCGCTGATTTGCGCAAACAGATGCGGGCCGATCAGCAAAACAAACACAAATCCCAAAATGCTAAACACCACAGCAATAAGTACTGTGGCCCAAAGGCGTGACAGTCCATATTTTTCAAGAAGATTAGCCAGGGGGTCGAGGAAATAGGCGAGGATCATGCCAAGCACGAAAGGTAGTAGAACTTCGCTTAATAAGCCCACGATGAGTACAAAGAGAACAAATGCCGCTCCCCAAAATAGAACCTGTCGCCCCGTTATGCTGTTCATGCCCTGCCCTTTTTATCTCATATTCAGTACTCACTTGTGTCCGACACGATCGTTGAGCGCTCTATTGATATGGCACCATATGCTTGAACCATCCTCGCAAATACGCAAGCGCCGAGAGAATCGTTGATGCCGCAACAATGAGAATAAGCATGTTCACAACATTGCCAAGGCCCAGTTGCAAACCCAGGTCCGCAAGCACCAATGCAGCCAGTAAAATTTGTCCCGCAGTATTAATTTTGCTGACCGTAAGCGGCTTCATGGCAACGGGATGCTCCATCAGCCATGACAGCAATATGCCGCCGACAATCAGTAAATCACGAGAGACAACCAAAATCACCAGCCATGCGGGAAGCGCATCAAACAGACCAAGAGTCACATAGATACTGACCAACAAAGTTTTGTCGGCAGCTGGGTCCAACCATGCCCCAAGCTCTGTGCTCCAATCAAACCGTTTGGCTAGAAAACCATCGAGACCATCTGTGATACCAGCAATGACGAAAACGCCAAAGGCGCTTGTCATCTGACCCTCAATAATCAGCAGGACAATCAATGGCACCATCAAAAGGCGCATTATCGTCAAAACATTTGGAATGATATACAAGAAAGTGCCACTCCCAGGCAGCGCGAAACGAGCAAATTCGTCTCTACAGATGCTTTTTAGTCAAGTCTATGACCTAGTCTGGCTCGCTTGTCAAAATGTCGTCTATATCATTGTTGAGCGGGATTACTTCAATGAGCGCAAAACAACATCATTGCCGCCTTGATCAAGAGCAAAGCGATAGGCCGCAAGCTGGGCGCGCAATCTATTGATGCCACCTGGATATTTCAGCCGCACATCAGCACCTCTTGGCGACAAGGAGTTGACCTGCATTTTTTGCACTCCCGGGATGCGTTGCAATCGCTGCTTTATTTGCTGCCAATCGCGCAATCCACGAAACGCAACACGCAAGAAAACGGTTTCACTGATCAGACGTTTACTGCTGGCAGCTTCATCCTGGTCGTCCAGGGAGGCGATAACAGCGACAACATCTCCGCTAATCCGCGGTTCGCGCCAACGTCCCTCAATAATTCCAAAGGCGATTTGAGCGACAGCTTCATAATTTTGAGCAAGACCACCCTCTTTGATTGGAATTTCCTGCGAATAGTCGATTTGGCCAACATGATCTTCGCCATATATTCGCAAAGTAAGCCGATCTTTTTGGCTATTGATCTGGGCGTCTACCAATATGAGTTTGGAGGCCGCATAACGATCGCGCAATGTGTCATATTGCTGGCGTTCGCCAATCGAAATTTTCTGCCAGAGTTCATGATCTGACTGTTTGGCCTGATAGAGCCTCGTGTCAGTCAAGCCGTGTTTAAAATCGATGGTCCGCCAGGCCCGCCACCATTGCTTACGATCCTTGTTGCGCGCCGATTGGTCATCTGTTCCGCGAAACACTGGCATAAGAACCTGTTTTTGTGATCTCTGGTCAAAAAACGGCACGCCTTTTTTAACGAGTAGTGCCTGCAGTTTTTTGTGCGAGAAGTTATAGTCGAGCAAGGCAATATAGCGTGTAGACGAATTGCGCTCACTGCGCACGGCAAAGCCATCTACAACGCTATCGGCCTCGCTCAGCGTCAACGTTGCAAGGCGATCATAGGCGCGAAAAGGTGCCAAACGCTTGAATATAAGCTTGAGAGCCTGCAAGGGGCCCTCTTTTAACGCACGCTTTTTAGCGAGCACGGCATTTTCAGCGCGCGCGTCAATTTTCACCTTGGCAATGGTATAAACGGAGGCCCCACGTGCCGCAGTCTGGCCAGCAAAAATCATTTGGCAAGCCATAGCCACCATAAAGGTGGCAGTAATATATCTGCGGCCAAACAGGTTGGCCCAGAAAAAACGATGTTTAAATGTCATGTTCTATAATCATCCCAAAAGGACCTAGACATCAAGTCGATTTATAAAAAGGGCTAGGCCGTATATTGTAGACATCGCGAATAATACGGCAAAATTGCGGATAACGGTCTTGACGATGGGCTTAATAAAGGGCTTGCTGTGCGCACAAATTCAAATAGCGGGTAAGCTCAATTCATGACTGATAAAAACAAGTCCCTCAAGAATGGTCTGACCTATGCGGATAGTGGGGTCGATATCGACGCGGGCAACGCCTTCGTTGAAGCCATTAAACCCCATATCAAGCGCACAAACCGCTCCGGGGTGATGGGATCTATTGGTGGTTTTGGCGGCCTTTTTGACCTTGCGGCCCTTGATTATAAAGATCCTTTACTGGTAGCTGCCAATGATGGTGTGGGCACCAAGGTCAAGCTCGCCTTCGAGACAGGTCTTCATAATACAGTTGGCATTGATCTGGTTGCCATGTGTGTCAATGATCTAGTGGTGCAAGGAGCCGAACCGCTGTTTTTCCTCGATTATTTTGCCACAGGTAAATTGCTGCCTGGTATCGCAGAGAAAGTCGTTGAGGGTATAGCAACAGGTTGTGAGATGGCGGGTTGCGCCCTGATTGGCGGAGAAACAGCCGAAATGCCCGGCATGTATGAAACTGGTGAATATGATCTGGCCGGGTTTTCGGTTGGCGCTGTGGAACGAACAGGCGTCCTGCCACGCAAAGACATTACGGCCGGTGATGTGCTTATCGGTCTTCCCTCTTCTGGTCCACATTCCAATGGCTACTCCTTGATCAGAAAACTGATCGCCAATGCGGGACTTGATTTCAATGCACCTTCACCCTTTTCGGGCAATCAAATATCATTGGGGGAAGCGCTCATCATCCCAACCAGAATTTATGTACAATCTTTGCTAAAGGCCATATCCAGAACGGGGGCAATCAAGGCGCTTGCTCATATCACTGGCGGCGGTCTGACAGATAACCTGCCACGGGTGCTACCTGCCGATCTGGCTGCGCAGATTGATTTGCAAGAACTTGTCTCTGCCAACAATATGGATCAAGGAGCGCGAGCCATCTTTCCCTGGTTGCAAATGCAAGGCGGTATATCAGAAAGCGAAATGCTACGCACCTTTAATTGCGGCGTCGGCATGGTACTGATCGTCGAGGCGCAAGAGGTTGGCCCAGTGCTGTCTGAACTTGGCGATGATGGCGCATTCGTGCTTGGAGCGCTGACAAGCAAAAACTCCGATACCTGCGTCAGTTATTCTGGCTCTCTGAATTGGAGCTGATCCCATGAACAAGAAACGGATCGGCGTTCTCATTTCAGGGCGCGGTAGCAATATGTCTTCGCTGATAGAGGCTTGCAAGAGCCCGGACTTCCCCGCAGAAATTTCCGTGGTGATTTCAAATCGTCCAAAAGCAGCCGGGCTGGAAATCGCTGCAAGCAAGGGCATCAAAACGCTTGCCATTAATCATCGCAATTATGACACCAGGGCCGCCTTTGAAACAGATCTGCACCAGGCTCTCATGGACGCGCAGGTTGAACTTATATGCAATGCCGGTTTTTTACGTCTTCTTACAGCTGAGTTCGTTGATAAATGGCATGACCGTCAACTCAATATTCATCCCTCATTATTGCCTTCTTTCAAAGGTCTGCACACCCATCAACGCGCACTCGATGCGGGGGTGAAAATTACAGGCTGCACGGTGCATCTGGTTCGTACGGACATGGATGCTGGGCCAATCATTGCCCAGGCAGCCGTGGCGGTAGAACATGATGACAATGAGCAAACACTCGCAGCCCGTGTTTTGGCCGCCGAACATCAGCTCTATCCTCATGCACTTAAAATGTTTGCCTTGGGCGAAGCCTTTGTTAAAAATGAAATGATCGAGATAAGAGCAAAGGCCCAACAAACGCCTTCAAGCAAGCTGCCTGCAATATTCTCCCCACCGCTCGACAAGGTATAAAGCCTACTGGAACAGCCAGTTGAGAATTGATTTTTGTTTTCGCCTCGAACGTTTTCTTGCTGATTTTCCACGCCTGGATTTTTTGGCTTTACGCCTGGTTGGTCCCCAGATTTCGCCCCAGGGTGAAGAAATATAGTCTCCATTCCCTGATCGACGTTTCACGGTTTTTGGTCGGGCTTTCTTCAGCACAACTTCGCTGGTCATGCCATCTGGATCAATGACAGCAACTGTGCCATTCCCCCATTTCCAACTGGCTTTTTTGTCTCCCCATTTGTGAGGTTCGATGGCAGCAAGCCTGGCCTTTTTCAGATTGACAATAGCCGTATATTCGAGCGGAGTGACGTTTTCACCATCGCCCTTATTGCCTGCAAAATAGCGCAGGAGGCCAATGCCCTTCCACGTACCTTTGAGAGGGCTCCAGTCGAGTAGTTTTGGATCGCCTTGCCCATAAGTTTCGATAAAGCCGTAAAAATAGGGGTATTTTTTGTGATAGACATAATATTTGCCGTCTGGCAAACGCGATAGCGACCAGCCAGAAACCGGTTCACCAATCAGCTCACCTTCATATCCTGGCAATGTGCCCGTCAAGCGTTTTAGACCCTCGCGAGACCCGCCAAGGAAACGATCAGCTTTGAGGGATCGTTGATAATAGGTAATCGCTTCATCGGTATTTTTTCTAATTTCATACACTTGGGCAATCAGCTTGAGAGCTTCTGGATGTTCGGCGGTGATTTCCAATACCGTCTTGAAGTCATCAAGTGCGTTATCGTAGTCACCCTTGCGTTTGGCAATGCGGCCTCTGGACAAATAAGACTGGGCGTTGGTCGGATCGAGCTCAACAGCCTTGTCAGCATCACTAAAGGCTTTTTCGTATTTTTTTAAAAACCCAAAACACAATGCGCGCAATGCATAGGCCTTGGCATGTCCTGGAGCAAGATCAATGGTTTTGGAGTAGTCTGAAATTGCGGGAAGATAGTCGCTCAGACCTTGATAAGCCTGCGCGCGTTCGAAATAAAGCTGTGGCTCCATACGCGCCAATGCAATTGCGTGGGTATAGTCTTTAACGGCAAGGCGGTGTTTTTTTAAATTCGCAAATGTGCGTGCTCTGGACAAAAACACCATGCCATAGGTTTTGTTGAGCTTAACGGCACGAGAAAAATCGCGCAGAGCCGCATAGTGTTTGCCTTTGGATAAATAAGCCCGTCCCCGTCCATTATGGGGTACTGCGTTTAGTGTTAAGTATCGAACGGCGGAATCAAAGTCTTTGACGGCATCGTCCAGGTTTCCTAATTCGTAATTTGCGCTTCCCCGGTTATTGTAGGCAACCCCATAAGTCGGCGCGATATCGATGGCTTTGGAAAACACTTTGAGTGCATCCCTGGCTCGGTCCAGATCCATATAGACATTGCCCATATTATTGTAAACTTGGGGATATTGCGGGTTTAAGGCAATGGCCTTGCCAAAGTCGCTGAGCGCCTTGTCGGTTTGTTTCAGGCGCCAGTGAGCAACACCGCGATCACTATAAATACTGGCCTTGCGTATATCAGAAAGTTTGTCATATTGAAGGGCTTGATCATAGGCCCTAATCGCCTGTTCATATTTACCGCGCAATAAAGCCGCCGCCCCTTGCCTCACGAGCAGCACCGAGCGCTCTGCAACAGTCTCGGCCATTATGCCCGTTGGCACAAAAGTCAATGCAAAGGCGATGATGGCAAACATTCTCATTGGTTCGCACCTTGTCTTGTATTATGGCTCATCACTTGTCTCAATTAGCGGGTTGATTCTCTTTGTCGATCATCATAATCCTTTAACGCGCGAATACAATGACGAGGTTTTTGTTTTCTGACGCCCACAGCATGAATATAAGTATAGCTGTTTTTCGGCGATAACATGTTCAGATTGTCATCAACAAGACCCGAGCCTCATGAATGCTTGAGTTTTCGGCATATTGATGATTAATTAGGCACGGGCTAGCCGAGCAATTGGCAACTTGCTTTTGACAATTTCATAACACATTGAATTACATGTGTTTATTCCAAATATCTAATTTGGCACAATAGGTGCTTAATAGAAAATTAATAATGCGCCGTAAGGGCTTGGCGTGACGCAAAAGGTGACAAAGCGATATGAAGAAAATTGAAGCGATTATCAAACCTTTTAAACTCGATGAGGTCAAAGAAGCGCTACAAGAAGTTGGTTTACAAGGAATTACGGTCACAGAGGCCAAAGGATTTGGCCGTCAAAAAGGCCATACAGAATTATATCGCGGTGCCGAGTATGTCGTCGACTTCCTTCCCAAGGTGAAGCTGGAAATAATTGTC
>JAJRQA010000035.1 GCA_024280475.1 Alphaproteobacteria bacterium | reverse complement strand
TGATCTATTGTGCAAATCGCCGCTTGGAGCCAACACCAATGGATTGATGGTTTTGCTGTTTATCGTGCTTGTGTTTATGTCCTGGGGCTATACGCAGGTATTTACCGGGCGGGCGGCATTGCTGCACCTTGGGGCTTTTACGGCGACCATCATGTCGGCCAATGTGATTTTTATCATCATGCCAAATCAGCGCAAAGTGGTTGCAGACCTGATCGCCGGCAAGCGCCCTGATCCCTCGCTTGGGGTGCAGGCCAAGCAGCGCTCATTGCACAATAATTATTGGACACTTCCCGTGCTGTTTTTAATGGTGTCGAACCATTACCCGTTGGCTTTTGCGACAAAATATAACTGGATTATCGCCTCGCTGGTATTTTTGATGGGCGTGACCATCCGGCATTATTTTAACACGAGGCACGCCCGTGGCGGTAATCCCCTATGGACCTGGTTGGCAACGGCGATTTTGTTTTTGAGCATTGCCTATTTGTCGACGCTTGGCACCAAGACGACAAATGAGACCAGCCAGTCATCTTTGACGCCGCTCGAGCAGCGATTTGTCAGCTCGAAAAAGTTCGAGGCAGTACGCGATATGATCGCGGGACGCTGTTCTATGTGTCATGCTGATGAACCAGCCTGGGATGGTATTAATATAGCACCAAAGAATGTGAAACTGGAAACCGACAAGCAGATCGCCGCGCGCGCGCGCGCGATCTATCTGCAAGCGGGGCGGAGCAATGCCATGCCACCAGCCAATCTGTCATTTATCGAACCAAGCGAGCGCCAACAGATTGTCGAATGGTATGAATCGGTTATATCGGCCCCCAACTCATGACGTTACTGGTGGAAAGATTGTGATCAGGGATGAAATTTTTAAAAACAATCCGCTTTGATCGAAGCGATGAGAGCGTTTTTTCTCATGCTGCCATCGAGGGGGAGTGGGCGGTCTCTGGCGCGTTTGCCTATTTCGATCAGGCGCCAGTAAACGTGTCGGGTAAAGAAAAACAGGCATTCGCCAATGGCTTTCTTGGACTGTCTTCTTTCGGGCGATCAACCTTTGCATGTGTTACCAATATTACTGAAGAGGAAATAAAGCGGATTGAGCGTGATTTGGCATCCAGCCTGCTGGAGAGGTTCGGTGCCCCTGATCTGGATATTGCCAAGGGTGCTGCTGCTGACGAGATGGCGTTCATTTGTGATTTGTGCGTTGAGCCACAGCCAAACACGGTCTTTGCTGTTCGCAGAGCGTTCAAGGATGATGGCGCCATTAACGAGACTTTTCATATGGTGCGCGCCGAACAAGAACGTGACGGCGCGCGGATTTGGAGTATGGGCACTGATGATAAATAAGTTCTGGAACAAGTCGGGATTATCACTTCTGGAAGTCAATGAACGTGGCATGTTGCAGATCACGCCTGACTATTTGCGGGCCTTTTTTGAGAGACCTGAGCTTGCACCTGAAGATGATTCTTGTGCTGGCGAAATCGCCCTGCACGCAGATCTTGTGAAAGATCCTTTTTTGAGCGTGCCCGATGATTTGATAAATAGTTTGCGCGATGCTGATACGGCTGAGAATTACAAAATATTTCTAAGGTTCCGCGATGATCTCGTCAAAGCGAAAACCATTGAAAATGCCTATCTTACGATGATGCGATCGAACCGGGTTGCTCATCCCTCATTGCTCATTAATGAACTCGTGCAACTGATTTTGCATCATTGCCTGAGTGATTGCGTTGACGCGTTGATGGTGCGGGCCGCCGAGCTGTTTTTCCGGCCCCAGACACTGACCCAGGAAGAAGGGCAGATACTGCTCGCCGATCAGCAAGTGCTTGGCATGTATGAAAAGGGGCTGGATGCGGGGCAACTTGGCCGGATGCTGAAACAGATGAACGCCCCCCTCAAGAAAATCAATCTCGATGTGCTGGGGAGTGACAATGGCGAAATATATTTTTCGCGCAGTGATGATTTCGACATGGTCCTTGATTTTCGCAATGGAGAACCTGCACTAGCAGCGTTTGCAAAGGTGATCGAAGCGTGGATCACCCATCTTTTATATATGGATGTGAAGGTGACACCCCACCAGTCAATCACGGATGAGCATTGGCGCTGGCATATCGGTCTCGATGTGCAGTCCAATGAAATCCTCAATGCCATTTATCAAGAGCGCGATTTGCCATCATCAAGCATCGAGGCGTTAGTGGCATTGTTCCAAATGGATATCCTTGATCACTCACTGGTTAAAAATCACATGCAGGGAAAGCCGGTCTATCTGGGACTGGCAGTGGATGCGCATAATATTGTGCGTATGAAACCGCAAAACCTGCTGACCAATATGCCGCTGCGAGATAATAATTGACCACTCTGCCTGGCCTTAGAATCTCATGATGCTTTCGTAAAACTGCATCACTTCCTCGTTCATGCGCGCCAGCGTGAAATATTTTTCAACGCGCCGTTTGAGGGCTGCCGCTCGTCCCAAAAACACTTGCGGATCGGCGAGATAGGCGACCAGTTGCTGTTGCAGGGCGTGGGTGTCGTTGGGCGCGATCAAAGGTATTTTGACCTGACCAACAACTTCGCGAATACCACCTGTATTCGTGAGAATCATCGGCATGCCGGCGGCGGCGGCTGGCAACAAGGCTGGAGGAATAGCGCCATCTCTTGATGGCAGCACCAGGCAACCGCCTTTTAAAAAAGCCGTGTTGATCGCAAGCGGAGCGTTAAAAAAAATCTCGTGCGCCAGGCCATAGCGGCGAACCTGCGCTCGCAATTCTTTTTCTTCGGGGCCAGAGCCAACGATCAGCGCACTGGTTGTATGAGTATTTTTCATGCGTGCCAGAGCCTTGATCAAATTATTGATGCCCTGTTGCTGCCTGAACTCGCCGAAAAACAAAAAGTCTGACGCCAGATCGATGATCTGACGGGGGGCAAACTGATCTTCGCCAAGGCCGTCATAAATGATGCGTGTGGAGCAGCGCGGTGGGCCATGTTTCTTGAGATAGGTTTGCTCGCAAAAGGCGCTTTCAAAGATTAAACCATTGGTATGGGGCCATAGATCTTTTTCGGGGATGGCAAAAGGCCAGTCCATTTTTTCGGTGCGCATGGGAACACCGTGAGGGCTGTAAATTACGTGAGGGGAGGGGTTTTTCCGCGCCAGGGATTTTTGGACATGACGTGCCAGATATCCCCCTGTAAAACCATGACCGTGCAAAATATCGGGGGCGGTCTCGCGCACGAGACGCGCCGCTTCGCGCTGCAGCAGGTGACCGCTCCATGATTGCGTCAAGCGATTGCGTTGGTCGATCGGCAATAGGGTCACCTTGTGCGCACAAAAGCGCTCAAGTCTGGCAATAAGGTCGGCGCTGATAAAGCGGGTTCCCTCATCAATCAAGGTAATGGTGACATCATGCCCGCCGCTGGCTTGCGCCTTGGCAAGATTGGTAACATGTGAAAGAGGGGCGCCTCCTTGCGCTCCATGTGGCTGGAGAAAATGGTGTATGCGCATTTTCGCGGGTTCCTGATCAGATTTCCGGGCTATTGGCCCTAGAACAGTCGCTCGATCACTTTGAGCGTATCGCCGGGTCGGATCTGATAATTATTGGGGACATATGTGCGTACCAGTTTGCCACCTAGGCGGCGGATCACTTGTACCTTGCGTTGATTGGCGCGCGGAGAATAGCCACCCGCAATCGCCACAGCTGTCTCGATGGTCATACCTAGCACATAGGGATACTGGCCTGAATTGCGAACTTCGCCAAGAATATAAAACGGGCGGTGGGCGCTGATTTCAACGGTCACCTTGGGATCTCGCAGATAGGAGCGGCGCAGCTTGGCAGCAACTTCTTGCTCAAGAGCCCTTGTTGTGAGACCACGGGCCTGAACAGAACCAATCAATGGCATGGCGACAAAGCCACCCCCATCAATGCGATAGAGGCGAGAAAGATTGGTTTGCTCAAACACATCAATGCGCACGACATCTCCCGTATCAAGTTGATAGCTTGTGCCGGTATTAGCGTAAATTTGCGCGTAGGAAAAACCGTCCCGCGAGCGATCACGCCAGACGGTTGTGTTGGCATGGGGGAAGCCGCGGGCTTGACGAGGCATGACCGGATGGCGGCTTCTCTCGAAAAAGGGATCATATGAGGGGTCGTTTATTGGCTGTGCTGCCGGATTATATTTGTCGGTGTGCTCAACGACTAGAGGAGCGGAACCGATTTTGACTGGCGCTGCCTTGTGTTTTTTTGAAGTACAAGCAGAAAGCAACATAGCGGTGCTCAACAATAACACGAAAATACGACTAGACATAACAAGCTCAACCTCAAATAAAAAACACTACTAGCCTCTATTTGTAATTTCTTATGGTTAAGAAAACGTGTGTGTCTGTGTTTTTCTGACCCCGGTTAAGCAATTCGTTACTCGATCCGCCCAATATAGCGAAAAACATCAACCCTTTTTCAAGGACGCAACAAATGGCAGAATTTGGCAATGAGCGGACCGGGCAGGAGCAAAATCCCCCGGCACTTTCTGCAAGGCTTTTAAAGCTTGGTCTTTTTGTGGGCGTCACCGGAGCGCTGCTTTACAGCCTGTTATCCTTGGTGCAACCTCAATATAGATCTGCGACCACTCTTTATATCGAAGGGCCACAGGCTTCATCGGGTTCTGTCGTCCAGCGCGAAGTTAAATCGCTGGGTTCAGAACTTGTGATAAGCTCTTTTCTCGATACACATCCTTTGAGCGATGATCCAGCTTTCAATGGCGCGGCATCGCGACAAGGCCCGCTCAAGCGGATTTCGATATTGTTGGGTATTTCCGATGATCCCGCTAAAATTCCCGCGAACAAGCGCATATTGGCAAATTTACAGAAAAGTTTGAGCGTCTCTAAGGGGGCTGATCCGCAAACCATCAAGATTGCCATTCGCTCAATCAATGCCAAGGCGGCGGCTCGTTTGGCCAATCAATATGCGCAAAACTATATTGTGCGGCTTGAGGCGCAAAATTCAACAAACGCTGTTGTTATGTCTAATGATGCACAAGCGGGTTTGCTTTTGGGCTTGCGGGACAAGATCGCCGCCAGCGAAGCCAGACTTGCAACATTGCGGCAAGATATACGCGGTAATCCATTCACGTCGCCGGCGTCTTTGGCACGCGCACCGGCGATGGAGCGCGCAGTGCGAACAAAACGCAAAGGCAAACTGACACTGGAGCAGCTTTCGCAAATAACCGCCCAGCTTATTCTGGCAAAAGCAGATCGCAGACAGGCAGAATTGCGTGCCAAGCTGGTCCGCGACATGCTTGTAGACGAAGGCCGTATCGAGAGCACTAGCACCGTCTTGAATTCAGGTGTTGTACAGACTTTATTGCTCAAACGGACACGCATGGAGCAAAAACGCAGCGAGCTGACGGTTAATCTTTTACCTTCGCATCCGCAAATGCGCCGCCTTAACCGCGAATTGGTAGCTCTTGGTTTTCTAATCAAAGACGAAACGAAAAAAGCGGTCGCCAATCTGGAAAATGAAGTGTTGATCGCCTCTGCACGTGAAGACAGTATCAAATCGAGCCTGCAAGAACAGAAACAAACATCTGCAAGCGAAGGTAGTGGCGGGCAGATTTCAAGACCGCAAGAGGTTCAGAGCACGCAGCCAATCGCTATTGATCCCCGTATTGCGCAAGTCGCGATGATCAACGGATTGCTTACCGATAACAGGCGCAAGCTCATGACGGTAAAAGCACAAGCAGATACCCGTACCAAGAATGATCAGCCAAGTCTAAAGCTACCTGCCAAGGCGATCGTGATCTCTCCAGCGATCGTCAGCAACATGCCGGTCTTTCCCAAAAAGAAACCGATCACTCTGCTTGGTATGCTGGCAGCCCTTATTCTGGGGCTTGTCGCCATGATCTTTGGCAATAAGGGTAGCGTTCAAGCGCGCGATGAGGATGAGCAATTAAACACTCATACACCCGCCGAGCCACTTGAAAACGGTACAAAAAATAGCGCCCAGAAACCGCAGATGATTTTTGCTGCCAAGCCAGTATAGCCCGCGCTTTATTTTGACAGATCGCCCCTTTCGTGCTCTTGCTTTTAAAACGTGAAAATAGAGCATGGCAAGGGGATGAAGTAAAATGCGCGGCGTTCAGATATGGCTATATATTCTGTGCCTGATGGTTTTTGCCATGGTCTTGCTGGGCGGTGCCACAAGGCTGACTGATAGCGGTCTATCCATCACAGAATGGCGTCCCCTGATTGGTATGATCCCCCCTTTAAGCGATCTGGATTGGCAGAGCGTATTCCAGAAATATCAGCAAATTCCCGAATATGCGCAGGTAAATGCCGATATGAGCCTTGACCAATTCAAGCGCATTTTCTGGTGGGAATGGTCACATCGGGCGCTGGGTCGGCTGATTGGGATCGCCTTAGTACTTCCCTGGATCATCTTTTCGCTGATGGGTGCGATCCCCAAACATTTACAGCCCAAGCTCATCATCATGTTGCTACTTGGTGGATTACAGGGATTTTTAGGCTGGTATATGGTGAAAAGCGGGTTGGTCGATCGGATTGATGTCTCCCAGTACCGTTTGGCCATTCACCTGTTGATGGCGGGATTGATTTTCGGGTTCATTTTGTGGGTGGCGCTTGATATGACACCTGCGCGCAATTTCCAGCTGGTGCTGCCCCTTGAAAGGCGCGATGTCATTATGGCCGGAGCGTTGGTGGTGCTATTGCTTGCGCAGATTGGGCTGGGAGCACTGGTGGCGGGGCTGCATGCGGGACTGTCACACAATACATGGCCCCTCATGGACGGCGATTTTATTCCTGAGGGTCTGTGGCTGCTTGATCCGATGATCGTCAATCTGTTTGAAAATGTACTGACCGTGCAGTTTAATCATCGCATGCTCGCCTATGTCATTGTGCTGGTGGCCCTTGTGCACGGATTTCTGGTGATCCGTAAAAGTGATGGCATTATCAAGTCTTCGGCGGTTATGGTGTTGCTTTCCCTGTTGTTTCAGGTCGCGCTCGGTATTGCCGTGCTTTTGCTGGTGGTGCCATTTTCGCTGGCTCTTGCTCATCAGGCGCTGGCCTTTATTGCTTTCGCCGTTGCGTTGCGGCATTTCTATTTGATTAAATCGGCTTGTTAGCAGAGCCGAAAATTTAACCAAGCAGTCGGGCATGCTCGATTTTGGTGCAGCGGTTCATGACGACCTTAAGCCCCTCATCAAGGGCCGTTGTGGCAGCCTCTTGGTTGATAATTCCCAATTGCATCCAGACGGCGCCGGCCTTGATCTTGATGGCTTCGTCAATAATGTCGCCAACAAACTCGGCGCGCCGGAAAATGTCAACGATATCAATTGGTATCTCTATATCAGACAGCCTTGCATAAACGTTCTCGCCAAGGATCTGCTTGCCTTCTTGGCCTGGATTGACCGGCAAAACCCTGTAGCCCGCATTTTGCAGATAGGCCATGACCTGATAGCTAGGCCGCGCCTCTTTGGGGGAGGCGCCAATAAGGGCGATGGTTTTGCTATCGCTAAGTAGTTGCGTGATCTTTTCATCGTTCATTCGATCAATCCTTTTAATGCTGCAGCGTTATGTGGTAAAATAATACCACATACATAAGTCATTGAAAAACAATAATAAATCAAAAATTATCAACTTGACACTCGTGCAAACTGCACGTAAAACTGCGGTTCTTATTCAATAGATCTATGCCAGCCACCTTACGCCCCGTTCTTTTGGACGGATCTTAAGTGAAAAGGGTGCTGGCAGTTAATGTCAAGACCGGAATATAAAAATGAAAACCTACACGGCGACGCCGAAGGATATCGAGAAAAAGTGGCTACTGATTGATGCGCAAGGGCTCGTCGTTGGACGCCTTGCCACTCATATCGCCATGATCCTGCGCGGCAAGCACAAAGCCACCTTCACCCCCAATATGGATTGCGGAGATAATATTGTCGTCATCAATGCCGACAAGATTGTTTTCACAGGCAAGAAACGCGAAGACAAAATCTACTATTGGCATACAGGTCATCCCGGCGGCATCAAAAGCCGCACGGCCGCTCAGATCCTTGATGGTAAATTCCCCACAAGAGTTCTCGAGAAAGCCATTCTGCGCATGATGCCTGGGGGGCCTTTGAGCCGCGCCCAGATGAAAAATCTGTATCTCTATGAGGGTGATGCTCATCCTCACGAAGCGCAAAAGCCTGAAACACTCGATATTGCCTCCAAGAACGCCAAAAATGTTCTGCGGCCAAAAGATGTTGCTTGATCTCAGAATTGTTGATTGATCAAAGGGCGAAACAAACCAGAGGCATGGACCATGTGCCAGCCTCTAACGGACGAAGTTAAACGCAAGGGAGAGCACCACAATCATGGGTGACAAGGAAATCAAATCTCTGGAAGAGCTGGGCAAAGCCACAGCAGCGGCAGAAACAGCCACGAAGGCTGATGCACAGGCTCCAGTTGAAGGGGAAGCTGAAGCTGCACCAGCCGAAGAGGCAGCGACAAAAAGCGACGAGCCAGCCGCTCCGGTCTATGTGCAAAAGCTTGACGCGCAAGGGCGCGCCTATGCAACTGGCAAGCGTAAAAATGCGATTGCTCGTGTCTGGATCAAACCTGGCAACGGCAAAATCACCGTCAATGGGCGTGAGTTTAAAACATATTTTGCCCGGCCTGTGCTGCAGCTGGTCATTCATCAGCCTATTTTGGCTGCTGAACGCAAGGATCAGTATGACATCGTTTGTACGGTGAAGGGCGGAGGTCTTTCGGGGCAGGCCGGCGCGGTACGTCATGGTGTCTCCAAAGCCTTGACTTATTTTGAACCCGATCTACGCGGTGTTTTGAAAAAAGGTGGCTTCCTGACACGCGATAGTCGCGTTGTTGAACGTAAGAAATATGGTAAAGCCAAAGCTCGTAAAAGCTTCCAGTTCTCAAAACGTTAGACGCGATTTGGGTTTGGAACAGCAATCGGCCATGTGCCAGATTTACCAAGGAAAGCCTGCTGGCAACAGCAGGCTTTTTTTTTGTTCATTTTTCCTATAGAACTGACCGGTGGGCGAAATGATTGATCTAAATCATAGGTTAATCATTTCGCTCATTGGTATGACAAGATATAACAAAAAAAATCTGAATGGAGAAAACTGAGTGAGCAAGCATATTGTCATCGTGGGAGCTGGCGGTCATGGGCGTGTTTGCGCCGATACTGCGGAAGCATCCGGGTTCACCATTCACGGGTTTGCGGATGATAACCACGAGCTTGGTGAGACGATAAATGGCCATCAGTGCGTTGCCAACACGTTTGAAGACATAAAAGAACACTGCCAGCCTGGTTATCGTATGTTTTTTGTCGGCATTGGTGACAATGTTTTGCGCCAGAAAATCTATACGATGGCAATGGGGCTTGGATATGATATCCCCACGATCATTCATCCAACGGCAACAGTTTCGCGCCATGCTACATTAGGGCTTGGTACGATCGTCATGACCGGCGGGGTGATTAATGCCAACGCGACGGTGGGCGAGGGCTGCATTGTCAGCGCTCGCAGCTCTATTGACTATGATTGCGTGATCGCCGATTGCGTGCAGATTTCACCCGGTGTGGCGATTGCTGGCGGTGTTACGATTGGTGCTCGCTCATTCATTGGCACGGGTGCCAGTATTATTCCTGGTATTACCATTGGTGATGACTGTCTGGTCGGGGCTGGCGCTGCAGTTACCAAGGATATTGAGAGCGGAGGGCGCGTGGCCGGAGTGCCCGCCAGACCAATCCGACAATAGATCTCCCAGCCTCTTTTGCAGGGGTTTTAAACATGTTCACCGCAACAGGCCCTAGACCAATGAGCACACAAAAAATCAATATCGCAGTGATTGGAGCTTCGGGCTATACGGGGGCGGATCTCACACGCCTGGCGATGCGCCATCCAAATATTGAAATCAAGGCGCTGGTCGCTAAAACCCATGCCGGCAAACCCATGGCAGCAGTGTTCCCGCATCTGGGGGGGCACGGCTTGCCTGATCTTGTTGATGTGGGCGCAGTTGACTGGGAAGGTGTTGACGCGGTGTTTTGCGGACTGCCTCATGGCACCGCTCATTCGATTATTTCCAAATTGCCCGCCAAGGTAAAAGTCATTGATATGTCGGCAGACTTTCGTTTGCGCGATGTGGATACCTATGAGCACTGGTATGGCCTCAAGCATAGTGCGCCAGAACTTGTGAAAAAGGCCGTCTATGGTCTTTCGGAACATTATCACGATGACATATCTTCGGCGTCGCTGGTGGCTTGTCCTGGTTGTTATCCAACCGCTGTGCTGATGGCTTTGTTGCCTGTTGTCAAAGCGGGAGCGATTGAAGCCAGTGATTTGATCATAGATGCCAAGTCGGGCGTTACTGGTGCAGGCCGTGCGCCCAAGCAGGGAACATTGTTTTCTGAAACAGGAGAGGGCCTGTCTCCTTATGCGATTGCCGGACATCGTCATGCGCCCGAAATCGAGCAAGAGGTCTCCCGGTTGGTTGGGCAGGATATTATTGTCAATTTCACGCCTCATCTCATTCCCATGAGCCGCGGCGAACTGGTGACCTGTTATGCAAAGCTAACCGATGGGAATACGATATCAGACGTTCGTAATGCCCTGCAAGACGCCTATCAGGACCGGCCCTTTGTACGGTTGCTGGACGAAGGAGTGATCCCGGCGACGCAGCATGTCAGGGGGTCAAACTATTGCCTGATCGGTGTTTTTGCGGATCGGATCAAGGACAGGGTGATTATCATTTCGACTATCGATAATCTGGTCAAGGGATCGGCGGGGCAAGCGCTGCAAAACTTCAATCTGATGTTTGGGCTTGAAGAAACTGCGGGCCTGGAGCAATTGCCTTTGTTTCCATAGGGCCTGTCATCAATCTCATATAACCCGAATTATGGATAAGAAGAACGATATCCAATTGTTTTTAAACGATAAATATATGTCATCCCCGCGAAGGCGGGGAACCATAACCCCTGGCCTGACAACTTCACGTACAAATCCATCAACCGACCCCCATTTCAAATTGCGAAAACAGGGAGTATGGATACCCGCCTTCGCGGGTATGACAGTGAAAAATAACGCGAAATCAACGCGTATACTTTGAGACTGAAAATATTCCTTATCCATTAGTCAGGCCCGGTTTTGGCACAATAATTTCGCGATCTTAATCATTTGATAGTGCTTTTTATGCAGCCTGCGAGGTGTTGTATGAGAATTCGTACATGTCTGTTTGATTAGATTAAGGCTGTTTGCAGTGAAACATTTTGGAATTTTGTTATTGGTGGCCATTGGGCTGGGATCTTGCGGTGCGGCGATGGATTATAGCTCGTCCATCAGTGAGCAAGAGGCGTTTCGGATCGGTAGATCGGTGACACCAGTTCAAGAACGTGTTCGTTTGATCGAGATGCTGACCAAGGCGAAGCGTGATCATCATGCCAAAGCACTTGACGAGATTGCAGCACGCTAATCTGGATTACTGATCGTGCGGATGATATTGTGTCTTGGTTCACGCAAAATTCCCTTCTATACTAGAACTTAAATTGGTGAAAGCGCGATGCGGTTCATTGATTTATCGTGCTCCAAACAGATAGAAAAAGCAGGAATAACGTGCCAGGCGACTTTCATAAAATAAAGCGACTTCCCCCTTATGTTTTCGAACAGGTCAATCGCCTGAAAGCGGCGGCGCGCGATAATGGCGCAGACGTTGTTGATTTTGGGATGGGCAACCCCGATATGCCGACCCCGCAGCATATTGTCGACAAGCTCATTGAGACGGTTCAAAAACCAAGAACCCATCGCTATTCTGCCTCCAAAGGCATACCGGGCTTGCGCCGCGCGCAAGCCGACTATTATGGTCGCCGCTTTGGCGTCAAGCTCAACCCTGATACGCAGGTCGTCGCGACGCTTGGATCAAAAGAGGGCTTCGCCAATATGGCGCAGGCCATCACGGCTCCAGGCGATGTCATTCTGGCCCCCAATCCTACCTATCCAATTCATGAGTTCGGGTTTATAATCTCGGGCGGCGTGTTGCGCCATTTGCCGGTTGAGCCAAATTCCGAATTTCTTGTTCACGTCGATCGGGCCATGAAGCATTCGATCCCCAAGCCTATCGCGTTGGTGCTGAGCTATCCCTCTAATCCAACTGCTAAAATGGCTGATCTGGATTTTTATACTGAAGTCGTCGCCTATGCGCGCAAGCATGATTTGATCATTTTGTCAGATGTGGCCTATTCAGAAATCTATTTTGACAATAATCCGCCGCCATCAGTTTTGCAGGTGCCTGGTGCCATGGATGTTGCTGTCGAGTTTACGTCGCTGTCCAAGACCTATGCAATGCCGGGTTGGCGCATGGGCTTTGCGGTGGGCAATGAGCGTTTGATCGCCGCGTTGGCACGGGTCAAATCCTATCTCGATTATGGCGCGTTTACGCCTATACAGGTCGCTGCTTCCGCTGCCCTCAATGGCCCTGATGAGTGTATCGAGGAGATCCGGCAAATTTATAAAACCCGCCGTGATTGCCTTGTCAGTACATTTTCGCGCGCTGGCTGGGATATTCCCTCGCCGCCCGCCACCATGTTCGCATGGGCGCCGATCCCTGAAAAATTCAAGGCGCTGGGTTCGCTGGAATTTTCCAAGCTGTTGCTGGAAAAAGCCGATATCGCCGTCTCTCCGGGCGTTGGTTTTGGGGAATATGGCGAAGGTCATGTCAGGCTTGCACTTGTGGAAAATGAACATCGCATCCGTCAGGCCGCCCGCAGTTTGCGGAAATTTCTGGCCGAAGCCGATGAAACCATGCATAACGTCATTCCAATCAATGGTTGAGGTGTGTTAGTAGCTCATCTCAATAATTTTTCCTGAACCGCTGTCGCTTTTGGCAGCATTTCGGGCATACAGAAAATGTCCTCGCGGACAGCGCTGGGGACTAGTCCCCAGACCCCATTATTTCAAATAAATGGGGTTGAAAGGGGCTAGCCCTTTTCCGCCCGCCGCGTAGGCGATTTCGTTCTAGTTTGTATTTCGAAAATATGGAAATACATGAATCGCATGACGAGGGGGCTGGTTTGGAATATGGCGAATAGTTTGAGGCTTGGGATTGCCGGGCTTGGTACAATCGGTGTTGGTGTGGTCAAGGTCCTGCAAAAACACGGGGACAAGCTGGCTGAAAAAACTGGCAGGCCCATTGAGATTAATGCGGTTGCCGATCTTGATCGCGATCTTGATCGCGGCGTCGATCTGTCCTCTTACCAATGGTTTGGCGATGCGTTGGCGATGGCCAAAGACGAGGGGCATGACGTGTTCATCGAATTGATGGGCGGATCAGACGGTATTGCGCTGGCCAGCGTTGAGGCGGCGCTTGAAAGCGGCAAGCATGTTGTCACCGCCAATAAGGCATTGCTTGCCAAACACGGTACAAGGCTTGCGAGACTTGCCGAAAGCAATAATGTGGCGCTCAATTTTGAAGCGGCTGTGGCGGGCGGTATTCCCATCATCAAAACCATGCGTGAAAGCCTCACCGGCAATGATATCACCAAGGTTTACGGCATCCTCAATGGCACCTGCAACTACATCTTGACCAAGATGCAAGAAGAGGGACTGGCCTTTGACGAGGTTTTGGCGGAGGCACAAGCGGCCGGATATGCCGAAGCTGATCCAACCTTTGATATTGGTGGTCATGACACAGCTCACAAACTGGCGATCTTGACCTCACTGGCCTTTGGCACGCAGCTGGCCTTTGACGAGATCTATCTCGAAGGCATTGAGAATATCGGTATTGAGGATATTGAAGCAGCTGACGAGTTGGGCTATCGCATCAAGTTGCTGGGGGTTGCGCAAAAAACCGATACGGGGATCGAGCAAAGAGTACATCCCACCATGGTGCCAAAACATACCGCAATTGCGGAAGTGGCTGGCGTCACCAACTGCGTTGGTGTTGAAGGCGATTTTGTCGACAAAATCATGCTGGTTGGACCAGGGGCGGGCGCAGGCCCAACTGCGTCAGCGATTGTCGGTGATATTGTCGATATTGCCTGGGGCATCAAGCTGCCGCCATTGCTCACCAGAGCTAGCGAATTAAAACCCTATACGCGCGCAAAAATGCGTGCCCATGAAGGTGGCTACTATATCCGTTTGCAGGTAAAAGATCATCCCGGCGCTATCGCCTCTATTGCCACGCGTATGGCCGAGCAGGAAATTTCCTTGCAAAGCATCGTGCAAAAAGGCCCACATGATGGCGATGCTGGTTCTTCATTGACGCCGGTTGTCCTGATTACTCATGAGACAACGGAAAGTGCAATCCGCAAGGCTCTTGCCGATATTTCAGCGGATGGTCATGTTGAGGGAGCAACTCAAATGATCAGGATTGAATCTCTTTAGCGGCACGGCTTCCAGATGGACGGCAACGACATGAACAGACCAGGGGCGAAATCGGACAATGTTGATTTTGGGCGCATGTGCACGATGGGAATTGTGCGGGCAACCGAAGCTGCTGCATTGGCCGCCGCCAGCTTTACGGGGCGCGGTGACGAGATGGGCGGCGATGAAGCAGCCCTTGGCGCCATGGCCGCGCAGCTGCAGAAACTTCCCGTTGGCGGCAAAGTGATTATTGGCGAGCAAGGCTATTCCGATAATGAGCAATTGCTGGCGGGCGCTATTGTTGGTGAAGGCAGTGAACACGAAGCCGATATCGCCTTGATGCCGCTCGAAGGTTCCTCAATCAATGCCCGTGCCTTGTCAAATGCCCTATCGGTGATCGTCATCGCGCAAAAAGATACTCTATTACGTGTGCCACCAATCTATATGGAGAAGATCGCCATTGGTCCAGGCTTCGCGCAAGGAGTGGTTGGTCTTGATCGTTCACCAAAGGAAAATATTGAAGCTCTGGCCAAGGCCAAGGGCGTCGATACTCGTGAGCTCACCATATGTATTCTTGATCGCTCAAGGCACGGGAAGCTGATCGAAGACGTGCGTGCTGCCGGGGCGGCTATTAGATTGATCGGGGATGGAGACATTGCCGGGGTCATTCAGACCACCGACACTGATGAAACAGGTATTGATATGTATCTTGGCGTTGGCGGGGCTGATCAGGGTGTTCTCGCCGCCGCAGCCTTGCGTTGTGCTGGAGGGCAAATCGAGGGGCGTTTGCTGGTGCGAGACAAGGAAGATCAAAAATTGATCAGCAAATATGGCATTAAAGATGTATCGAAAATCTACGCCCTGAACGATATGATCTCGGGGGATGTGAGCTTTGCGGCAACTGGTGTCACCGATGGCTATTTGCTCGATGGGGTGCGCCAATTGGGAGCACGAGCCTCGACCCAGAGTATTGTTATGCGCGCATCCACCGGTAGCGTGCGCATCATTGACACCATGCACAACCGTTCGCACAGCACGAGCTAGACTTGCGCACACTCATCAACAGGCATATTTGAAGCACTCGGCGAATCACCTTACCCTTCGAACCTCATTGGAGGAAAGTCATGAGCGCAGTGGAAGATTTTGATCAATCGGAGAATATGGCAGCAGGACCCTTTCTGGGGGTTGGTGAATCTGCGGGTGGTCATGTCTGGAAAGACCGGCTGGAACCATCGCGCATCCATATTGCCATGGACATTGCCCAGCGTCATCATGTGCCGGAAGTTTTGGGGCGCATGCTGGCCTCAAGGCTGGACCCGGAAGATGATGTGGGGATTTATCTAGATCCCTCGTTGAAAAACCTGATGCCGGACCCCTCCAGTCTGCAAGATATGGAAAAAGCGGCCGCACGCATTGCCAGTGCCATCAATAAGAATGAGGCCATTGTCATCTATGGTGACTATGATGTGGATGGCGGCACGTCGAGCGCTTTGTGGAAGCGCTTCATGGCCAGCCATAATATTGATTGTCGCATTTATATTCCTGACCGCATGACCGAAGGGTATGGCCCCAACCCGGCCGCCATGGAACAGCTGGTGGCAGATGGGGCGCAGCTGATTATAACGGTGGATTGCGGCAGTACCTCTCATGAGGCATTGGCTGTGGTCGATAAGACCGATTGCGACGCCATCATTATTGACCATCATCAGCTTGGCGAGGATTTTCCGCCCTGCTATGCGCTGATCAATCCCAATCGACCCGATGATCTGTCGGGGCAGGGAGATCTGGCCGCGGCCGGGGTGGTTTTCCTGACATTGGTTGCTGTTGTCAAGGAACTGCGCAAGCTTGATTTTTATGATGAAAAGCGCAAGGCACCTGATCTGTTGAAGCTGCTGGATCTGGTGGCGCTCGCCACTATTTGTGATGTGGTGCCGCTCACCGGTCTCAATCGGGCTTATGTGCATAAAGGATTGCAGGTTATGCGCCTGCGCCAGAATGTCGGGCTGCGGGCACTTGGCGAAGTGGCGGGACTGCAAGAAGCGCCCACCTCCTATTCGCTTGGTTTTATTCTGGGGCCGCGCATCAATGCGGGGGGCCGCATTGGCAACGCGTCGCTGGGCGCGCAGCTCTTGTCGAGCAATGATGAGATCGAGTCGCAAAAAATTGCCGAACAGCTGGATCGCTATAATAGTGAGCGCAAAGCCATGGAAGGCGTGATGCTCGAAGAGGCGGTAGCTGCCGCTGATCAGCTGGTGGAGCGAGATCCCGATACGCCGATCATCATCACGGGATCGCCTGATTGGCACAAAGGCCTTGTTGGTCTGCTGGCCTCTCGTCTGGTTGATCGTTTCAAGCGCCCGGCGCTGGCGATTGCCTGGGAAGGTGGCGGCGAGGGAACCGGATCAGCCCGCTCCGTGCAGGGCGTCGATATTGGCGGCGCCATTCGCGCCGCTGTCGATGAAGGCTTGCTTGTCAAAGGGGGCGGTCATGCCATGGCTGGCGGTCTGACGGTATTTGAAAGCAAATATGAAGAATTAGGTGCGTTTTTACGCGCGACCCTTAAAGAGGCGCAAAAGCGGGCATCGAAAGGCTCGGATCTGCTGATTGATGGTGCCTTGACGCCCTTGGCTGCTAATGAGGAGCTATTGGCGCAACTGGAAAAAGCGGGTCCCTATGGGAGTGGCAATCCTCCGCCACGCTTTGTGTTTCCCGCCCATCATGTCAATTTTGCCAAGATTGTCGGCAATGGTCATGTGCGTTGTTCACTGCAGGCGGGAGATGGATCGCGCATCGATGCCGTGGCCTTTCGCAGCGCGGACACGCCCATTGGTGAATTGCTGCTCAATAATAATGGTATGCCCCTGCATATCGCTGGTTCCTTGAAACTCAATAGCTGGGGCGGGCGCGTCAAGGTCGAGATGATCATTGATGATGTCGCCGATCCGCGTAAAAATCGCTAAAACACTGTTGATTTATGGTAGTACCGCCAGAGCACAGGATCATCCCACAGTTTTTTTGACACAGAGTGCTTAAAAACGCCATCAAACTCTTGCGTTTGGATGCAATGGTCAGTATATCAATTGTCTTCGGGGCTGCTTAGGCTCTGAGAATACGGCCCTCGCGATCAATCGGGCCGTATTGGTTCGATTAGTCAAGTCTCAGGCCTTCGTGTTTGTATTGCACTTGGATATTGTGCCCCCTTCGTCTATCGGTTAGGACGCCAGATTTTCATTCTGGAAAGAGGAGTTCGATTCTCCTAGGGGGTACCATCGCATCAGGTTTGTTGTGATCACAATCCCGTTTTTTCCAGTTTTGTTGCTATCGTGTTTTAGCTGTGTGCTCGAATATTTGAGATCGGCGTATTTTGTCACGGTCTTATTGACTCGAACGAGCACAAATACGTGCATGTTGCTTACGTCAAAACGAATCACTTGATGGCTGAATTGATCTTTTTTTGGGTTTATTGTGATTCAGTTTGAAGATATTCACATTTGTACTTTCATTTTTATTATTATGGGGAAACTTTTTTAGCTGCATGGGGAATGTCAGGCGATACCCATTTAAAAAAGGTAAAAATACCTTTAATAACAGCTGCATAAAAAGTCAAAGTTCCATTTTGTCTCTGTGCTGTCTATGTGACAAAAAGGTGGTGTAAATTTGTTTCCGCCAAGGCACCCCATGAAAATGATTTGACCCTCCCTTAATCGAATACTAGATTCTGAGACATGCAGTGAGTGGTCGTTTTAATGAGCGTTAAGAAGTAGAGGTCTGCGTGCTCGGTAAAACGTCTATTTGGTTGCGGTTACACTTTAAGTAAAATGAATTATAAAAAGCAGTTAGGGGGTTTTACTGTAATGACGAATGATAAATCAAAAAGCGGCGACGATCTGGGGATTTTACCACCTGAGAATACGGTATCAGGTGAGCAGCAGGGATTTGGCTCGATCGGGATGGCTCCCGGCGTCGCACCAGCGCCAGTTCCTCACGAGGCTCTAGGACTTGAAGTTCAACAGGTTACCGGGGCAATCAAATGGTTCGATGTTTCCAAAGGCTACGGCTTTATTGTTCCCGACGAACCCAAGCATGGCGATGTTCTTCTTCATGTCTCTATCCTTCGCAACCACGGATATCAAACTGCCTATGAAGGCGCCCGTGTTGTCTGCGATGTCGTTCAAGGACCACGCGGTCTGCAAACCATGCGTCTTGTCAGCATGGATGATAGCACCGCGATCCACCCTTCACAGATCCCTCAGCGGACACATGTCATTGTTGAGCCAGAAAGCGATTGGGAGCTGTCTTTGTGTAAATGGTTTAATCGTACAAGAGGCTATGGTTTCTTGACGAGAGGCGATGGTTCTGAAGATATTTTTATTCACATGGAAACATTGCGTCGGTTTGGTTTTGCGGAATTGAGACCTGGACAACAGGTTTATGTTCGCTATGGTCACGGCTCAAAAGGCCTGATGGCTGCAGAACTAAAGCCGATTGTTGGAACCTTCCCAGCTAGCCATTAATTGGCTTGCCTGTGAATATCCGAACAAAAAATAATGACACGTCGGCAACAAGAGTTGTCGGCGTGTTTTTGTTTTTTGTTATGTTTTTGGTCGCGGTTTTAATCTTAACGGGGTGCGGCTCGCAAATGCCGGAACAAAAACAGTCAGGCGCCTTGAGCGATTTGTCGATCAAAACCAGCAATGGCACATATCGCTTCAAAGTCGAACTGGCCCTTGATGAGCGCTCGCAGGCGCAAGGCTTGATGTTTCGCCGTTCCATGCCGCCAGATCATGGCATGTTGTTTATTTATGATCCCGCACGAATGATCGGCATGTGGATGAAAAATACCATATTGTCGCTTGATATGCTGTTCGTGAAGCGTGATGGCACCATTGCCAGGATATTTGAGCGCACTGAGCCATTTTCAGAACGGGTGCTTTCGTCGGATCAGCCGGTATATGGCGTTTTGGAGCTCAATGCAGGCTCCGTTGAGCGCTGGGGAATCAAGCCTGGAGATCAATTGATCCATTCGCTTTTGCAGGTTCAATAAATCTTCACTGTTTCATTCATTGCACGCTTGCCCTTCCAGCTTTGTTTATATATATGATTAGGTCAAGGAACAGATCTTCGTGATTTCGACCGATATCCTTGAAAACACAATGTCGGGGCGTGGCGCAGCCTGGTAGCGCACCTGGTTTGGGACCAGGGGGTCGGAGGTTCGAATCCTCTCGCCCCGACCATGTTTTTCAAGCACTTACGGTGCTTATTGATAACTATCATATCATCACCGTAACAGTTTCGTAACGGAAATCCCCATTTTATCGCCGGGTTCGGCAGAGCAGGGATGACATCTCCAATGGGGACTTGAAGAGCGCCCCTAAATGCTTCAATATCAAGCATGAATTTCCAATCCCCGATTTTAGCTCGATAAGGTGTCTCATGTTTGCAAAGATCTATGTTCCGGCGAGAAATGCCACCCAATCGGGCAGGGCTAGTGCTGACACGTGGGTTTTGGAATATGAACCAGAACAGGCCAGCGAAATCGAGCCTTTGATGGGATGGACCAGCAGCGATGATATGCGCTCGCAAATCAGCTTGAAATTTGCCACCAAGGAAGAAGCTGTCAGCTATGCAAAGCGTAACGGCATTCCCTATCAGGTGACGGACGAGGTGCAAAAGCCGCGCGTTATCAAAAAGGCCTATTCTGATAATTTTCGCTATGGCCGTAAGCACGCCTGGACACATTAGGTTTTGACCCTAAGTTTTACGAGGCGATCAGATGGACATTACAGAAGAAAACATATCGGACGTTGCACCACAGATCATTACAATTCTGGAAGAGTGGAAACTCTCGCGTGAGTATATTGTACGCTTGATGGGAGTGGAGGAGCTGGCAAAGCCACGAGACCTGGTTCGATTTCGCCAAAAAGCCGTACCATTTCCTTTTTCAGCAGAGATTGCTGATCGATTTGAGCAGATTGTCGGTATTCATGGCGCCCTGCAAACATCTCACCCTCATTCAAGAGAAATGCGGCTGATGTGGTTGCGTCGCAAAAACCGGCGTTTTAACAAGATATCGCCAATGGCCATCATGCTGGAGGATGGCTTGGACGGCATGTATCGCGTCCACATTGAACTGGATTGCTCCTATGGCTGGTCGCTAAACGAGCAGCAGCCAACCAAAACGTGATGATACGCCCTTCCTCCACCAACAAGAATTTAAGGCCGTCTCCTTCTGAAGACGGCCTTTTGCTTGCTCGATAGTTGTAACGATAAGCGGCCTCCTTTTAAGAAAGCGAGCCAGTTTTAATTGAGTATTGGTGCTTTACCTGCCTGTTGCTGCGCTCTTTTTGCGCTTGGTCCAGCAGCGCTTGCGGATTTCCCAGGTGCGGATGGTGCGCTTGTTGCGCTGCTCAAGCATTGTCAGTTTCGGGGCTGAGGAGGTGCAATTGGAATTGTTGAAATAGCGGATGCCTTTTTCGCTTTTGAAGCAATAACCGTTGCGGTGAAAGATCTCATTGCGGGCGATCCATAATTTATGACAAGAGAGCCCCTGCACATCAGCTCGTTTGAGCTGTTTTTTCGAACTGTTGGGAAAAATAGCCCGATAGGTGAGGATATTGGCTTTTTTCTTTACGGGAATAGAGGGCGGATTGCTTGGAGCTTCAGGCTGCGCGGTGCGGGCGGTTGTGGTTGTTGAGGGCGGTTTGGATGCCACAACAATGTTTTTGCCGGCCTTTTCAAGCTCCACTATTTTGAGTTTTGCCAGCGGCGCGAAAACACCGGATGGAAAGGCTGTGAGATAGGCCCTGAAAGAGGCTGTATTGGTGGAATTGACGATGCTCTCCCAAAACAGTTTTTCGAGGCCCGGGCCAGAACCGCTTGAGCGTTTCATACTGCTATTGGCGGCTGTGTCTCCGGTTGTGGCTGTTTGTTGAGCTACTTTTTGTTCTTTCATTTTGAAATAAAATTCGCCGCGAAAGGCACCGGTCAGCCACGGGGTCTGCTTGTTTTGGGTGGCATCTTCAACGGAAGCGAGGACACGTTTGAACACGGTCTCGACCGCCAGACCGGGTTTGCGGATAAAGCGTGACAGGGCCAGAGTGTAGGGGCTGTTGATGCCATTGCCATCAAATGCGACATCCCCTGGAGCGGTTGAATAGGCGATGAGCGTGCCGCTGGCCGCTTGCACGGGAGCCAGCCCCCGTGTACCCGAGCGGTTGGAACCGGCATAGGGATTATTGCGGCAGGCATCGAGGATGATTATGTTGAGGCGGCTCTTGGAGCTGCGCATGGTGCCAAGGAAGTCGTTGACATCAACGCCTTCAAAGCGCACTTCCTCTTCGTCTTTAATGTCGGCAGTGACCGGCACCATATAGTTGACACCTCGTACCTGCACGCCGTGTCCGGCATAGTAAAACAGGCCAATACTGTCAGGATTGTTGCGCAAGATGCGGCTGAAATCTAGCATGGCGCGGCGCATTTGGCGCTGATCTGCATCCACAACCTTGATCACCTCAAAGCCGACTTCTGTAAGGGTTTTGGCGATTAACTCGGCATCATTTTTTGGGTTTTTAAGAGGTGGACTGCCTGTATAGGCTGAATTGCCGATGACCAGCGCATATCGCCCTGCAGCATCAGCCGGGCTTATTGACATGATAAACATGCCAGCAAGCAGGAGCACAAATCTATGGGTCAGCTGGCGAGCAAAGGCTGCTGGTAACTTGTCCGTGGCATGGAACATGGGCACCTCTTTTTTTATTCAATATGATCGTACACCCTTCGATGAGGATATAGGGTGCGATGGCAGATTGAAACAGGATAGATCAGTTTATTTTCCCCGATTGTCAGTGCCTTTTCGAGCGACGGTTTTGAATGCACCGCTCGAATGCCCATTCAATGATGGCCTTGTCGCGGGCAATCTGCGTGCATAGAAAAGCGGGGTCTGGTTTGATGCCCACGCGCCCAAGGTTGAGCCGGTCAGCGTCCCAGCAGGTACAAACGGTAATATCTCCAGTGGTATAGCCTTTTGAGTGATCCTTGCAGGCGGTTTGTAAAAGCTGCAATTCGTGATCATCAAGGGAAAAGAAACGGCCGTTGAGGCTGCTGATCCATTGCGCAGCTCGGGGACCATGTTCGGGGTCGGTGCCCTCACTTTGGCGCTGGCTGTCATGAAAGAAGGAAAAAAGTTCTACGACGCGCAGATTGGCTCCGGTGCGTTTTGCAAGCCGCCGAGCATTGACGAGCACTCGCGCCCAATGTGGAACCCCATGAACACCAAGCCAGTCGAGTAAAAACTGCTCCTTGATATGCACGATGAGTGCGCGAGACAGGACGAAAGAGGGCATGGTATCCGTTGCTGGTGCGATAAGGTGAGGCTCAATATTGTTGAGCTTACTGGATCCAGCCTTTTTCCTTGTAATATTTGGCAGCACCGGCGTGCAAAGGGGCTGACAGGCCGTCTGAAATCATTTTCTTTGCGTCAAGATTAGCAAAGGCGGGGTGCAGTTTTCGAAATTCATCCAGATTGTCAAAGACGGCGCGCACGAGTTCATAGACGATGTCTTGGCTGGTATCAGAACTTGCAACAATGGTCGCCAGGACACCAAAGGTATTCACGTCTTGAGCGATCGTTGTATAGGTCCCTTTGGGGATGGAAGAATAGGCATAAGAGGGATTGTCGGAGATCAGCTGATCAACCGTTTTACCTGCCAGGGTAATAATGCGTGCACCGCACTCATTGGCAGCTTGTGCGACACCGGCATTTGGTACACCAACGGTATAGCCAAAAGCGTCAATGCGCCCATCACAAAGGGCTTTTGACTGTTCGGTGGAGTTAAGTTCGCTGGTTTCGCCAAAATAGGAGCCATCGACATTATAGGCCAGCATCAAGGCTTCGAATGTGCCACGTTGCCCAGAACCGGGATTGCCGATATTGACACGCTTGCCAGCCAGGTCTGACCAGCTATTGATACCACTATTTTTGCCAACCAGGACCTGAAAGGGTTCTGCATGCACTGAAAACAAGGCTCTGATCTTCTCGAATTTTCGGCCTTCAAATTTGTCGGTGCCGCGATAGGCGTGCTGTTGCACATCTGATTGCGCGATGCCGATTTCCAGATCTTTGGCGCGAAGAGCATTGATATTATAGACCGAACCGCCGGTGGAAGGTGCAGAGCAGTGCAGCGCATTTCGGTTCTCGCCAGCGGCTTTTTGCACCATTTTACAAATGGCGTTGCCGGCAATGAAATAGACGCCCGTTGGGCCTCCGGTGCCGATCGCCACAAAGCGTTTGGCAGCTTGTGCTGCCAGCGGCGCCATGGACGTGCCAACCCCGATTGCCAGCAATAGTGCTATCGTCCCGCGTTTGATCTGTTGTCTTGCTGTCATTGCATTCTCCACATTTTCAAACCGTTCGATCGGTTCTTTCGCCATACAGATCAATGATCTGCGATCCCCTGCAGGCATCTTAGCGCCAGTCCAGGAAAAATTGGGCAACCAATTCATCTCATGGTTATCCGCCTATCCATTGCTTATCGGCCATTGCTTATCGGCTTAGACTTTGCTCTTCAAGTTCACGAACATAGCGATCCCAGAGGAAATCCTTGTTTTTACCAATATCATACAGATGCCTCCAGGAATAAACCCCGGTATCGTGACCATCGTCAAAGGTAAGTGTGACCGCATAGAGGCCAACTTCTTCAATACCGGTGATTTTGACATTCTTTTTGCCCGGAACGGTCTTGCGCTGATCGGGAGGATGACCCTGAACTTCGGCGCTGGGGCTCATGACGCGTAGATATTCGCTTGAAAACTCAAAGTTTTCGCCATCTTCAAACGCAACGCTGAGCTGATCCTTACCCTTGTTGAGCTTGATTTCCGTTGGTTCCAATTCAAATATTTCCATGACAATTAATCCTTCCCGATCCATGTTTGGCGGCACGACTAATCAACAAATACGGGTTCTGATGATCAAATTATGCGTCAGCTTATTCATTAGATTGAATATGACTGATCTGACCATTTGTTCAAGGGGAAACCGCAATTTAAGGGGGATTTAGCCATTTGCAGGGTGTTTAGCTCAAAAGATTGCTGGTCGATCTACGAAATAGCGTTCTGGAATGATGGCGGGTGTGGTGGGGGTCACATTTTCCCGGATTTTTACTTATATATTCAACGTCGATGAAAATGGGGAGAGATCAGTAAATGCGAATGATCCGGCGGTTATTCTCCGTGTTACTATTGATTATTGTATTGTTCTTTGCGCTCAATTTCAGCTGGACGCATGCTGGCGTGGCATGGTTGATGACCAAGTCTCAATGCCCAGCAAAACTAGTGGCGCTGGCGAAAAAAGATGTGGCAACCTTGTTTGGGAACACACATTCGTCTCCTTTGTGGGTGTGCACAACCAAGCCTTTGCTAGGCCTTGATATTTCTCATGCTACAACGCGTAGTGCCCTGTTTTTGCCCTCTATTATTGTGATCGGTAAAAAAGGACCAAGACGCAATGTCATGGCCCATGAACATGTTCATGCCGAATTGGCGGCTCGCACCAGCGCTCGTTATGCTCTTGTTCCCACCTGGTTCGATGAGGGCCTCGCTATGCAGGTGGATTACCGGCGTTTATATACACGCAAGGCGCTGGCTCGATATCTTGGGCGCAAAGGGGTGCAAAAACCGCGTCTTGATGACTTGGCGTTCTCTTATCGCTTCTATATGCGCGGCAAAGCCAGATTGCATTATGCCTTCGCCAATTGCGTTGTAAAATACTGGTTGAAGTCGCAAGGCAAGACCCAGCCGCTCAAATTGATCAATAATATGAATTGGCACAAACCTTTCCCAATCGAGCAATTCCGCAAGTTTGAACGCAAGTGTTTGAAAATATAGACATAATGTCTGGCTGATTTGGGTCCGCGATCATGTGGTAGCCTGATCAACTTAAGCCTCTTGAATATTTTGGAATTAAATATGTTGCTGGAAGTTATCGTTGTCACTTTATTTGCAGGCCTCACCATGCCGCTAGGGGCGGTTATAGCTCACATCGAAAAGTTCGAGACAAAAATATTTGCAGATGAGTTCGGGCATAGCGTCATGGCATTTGGAGGCGGAGCGCTTTTGTCTGCTGTTGCGCTTGTTTTGGTTCCTGAAGGCGTTGAGGGCCTCTCTCCAGCAATTGCGTTGATGTGCTTTTTTGCCGGAGGTATCAGTTTCATGATGCTTGATATCTATCTCAGCAAAAACTCTACCCCAGCAAGTCAGCTTGCTGTAATGCTCGCGGATTTTATACCTGAATCTCTGGGTTTGGGCGCAACATTTCTATCCGGTAGTGCCAATGCCTATTTGTTTGCGATTTTGATCGGCTTGCAAAACTTGCCAGAGGGATATAATGCCTTTCGCGAATTGGCAGGCTCGCGGCTCTACCAGCCTAGAAAAATTATAGCTATGTTCTCTATGATGGCCTTATTGGGACCACTTGCCGGTATTGCCGGGTATTTTTGGTTGTCAAAGGATACAGCTATTATATCCGTAATAATGTTGTTTGCTGCTGGAGGCATTCTTTATTCCGTATTTCAGGATATCGCGCCAAATGTAAAATTGGCACGACATTATGGTCCCCCATTGGGGGCTTTGTTAGGTTTTTCTGTTGGTATGGTCGGGTATATGATGGCTGCCGGTGGATGAGCTTTTTTCACATGTTGTGGTCAGATTTGCCAAAGAGAAATACAAAAAGGCAGGTCGCGAGGACCTGCCTTTTTCAAATTCATATCAACTAAAAAGCTTCTAGCTTTCCAAGGTGATTTTGGTCTTTTTGCCTTCGCGTTTGGCTTTGTGGGCCTCGGCGTTTGTCCAGGCTTTCTCCGCGATTTCACTATAGATCTTGGCGTGTGGGCCATCTGGGTCAGAGACCACGACAGGCTGGCCGGAATCTGATTTTTCGCGAATATCCATATGTAGTGGAATTTCACCAAGGAACGGCACCTTGATGCGTTCGGCTTCCTTTTTGGCGCCGCCATGACCAAATATATCTGAGCGCTCGCCACATGATGGGCAATTGAAATAGCTCATATTTTCGACAATGCCGAGCACAGGCACTTTCACCTGTTTGAACATGTTAAGACCCTTGCGTGCATCAATCAGCGCCAGATCCTGGGGTGTTGAAACGATCACGGCACCTGCAAGAGGCACGGCTTGTGACATGGTCAATTGCGCATCGCCCGTTCCTGGAGGCATGTCGACAACCAGCACGTCGAGCTCGCCCCAGGTAACAAATTGCAACATCTGCGTCAGCGCCGACATGACCATGGGTCCACGCCAGATCATCGGCGCGTCTTCGTCAACGAGGAAGCCAATAGACATGACTTCCATACCAAACGCTTTCATGGGTTTGATCTTATCGTTTTCAGCAGCTTCGGGGTTTTGTCCCTGCAGACCCAGGAGACGCGGGATCGACGGGCCGTAAATGTCGGCGTCCAATATGCCGGTACGAAGACCGTTGGCCTGGAAGGAAAGTGCCAGATTGATCGCGGTGGTTGATTTGCCAACGCCGCCCTTGCCAGAGGCAACGGCAATGATTGAGCCGATATTTGGCATGGGGATCTGACCGCCGGTGCCACCAGAACCAGGAGCGCCAGCCCCGCCGCCGCCGGTTGAACAGCTGCCGCCACCGCCGGAACCTGTATCAGGTGCTGATGCTTCTCCGGCATCACGGTCTGCGGTCAGGGTCACAGCAACGGACTCGACGCCATCAATGCGGCCAACGATTTCTTCGGCCGCTTCGCGCATGGATTCAAGTTCTTTGGCGCGACCTGGCTCAACGCTAATGGCAAAATAAACCTTGCCCTTGTTAATGACGATCGGGGAGACAAGACCCAGCGATACGATGTCATCGTCCTGATCTGGTCCCTTGACTTTTTGCAGCATTTCAAGGACGCGGTCCTTGGTGAGATCGGTGCTCATTGGCGTTATTACTCCCTGGGTGGCCTCATGATAGAGGCGTATTTTTTCACTCGACATAATGCAAGGCTTCTGAGACCCCATATAGGCACTCAATAGCGGGCCGTCAATTGACGCTGTGACGCATTAAACCATCATTGATTGACCTAGTAGTAGAAATACCCGACACCTGTTGTCAAGTATTTGAGGGGCGGCATATCAACTTATCTCGATTATTGCATATAATTATAGCTGTGGAGAGCAATTTGCGCCGTTCGGGCGGAACAATCTCTCGATGGATTTCATAGTTTTGACGTAATAACCGCCTTTGAATTAAAACTCTTCTATTCTGGCTCGGGCAAATTAAATGCAATGACAGGTTTTTTCTGCCAGCCGTGGTTTTCTGTTAAGAATGAGCAATGTTGAATCCGATCCGCTTGATAAATCGTTTGTTTGAATTCCTTGCTGAGTCACCAGCAAAGCTCATGCGCCTGCCGGTAGCAGTCCTGGAGTTGATCCTTGATATCCGTTTCTGGATACGATTGGTGCTTTATAGTATCGGCTCGTTTTTGCTGATCCTGACGCTGGCCTATGCCGCTCCTGCGATCTGGGCTCCCATGGCTCTTAAATGGTTGGAGCCGCAGCTTGATTATTTTGACCAGCGCTCAAAGGGGATTGGTATTTATAGTGCCCGCGGCGATTATCTGGGTATTTTCGATCCGCGTATGGAGCCCGATTTCAACTCTTCTTCCAAAACCATCGAATGGGAAAGCTTCACCGCCTATCCCGATCACAAATCGGAGCATGTCGACAAAGTGCCTCCTCATTACTGGTCCTGCTTGCGCTATCTGGAAGATCGCAATCTCGGCAAGCCAATGATCAGTTTGCGTGCCGGCTTCCCCTATATTCAATTCGGCAATCTGTACGGCATCGACCCGCAGGGCCTGATGCGCATGCCGCGCAAGGCTATTTCCTATATACTTGGCCAATCCAGCGGCGGCGGCGGCTCGACGATCTCCATGCAGTTGGCCCGCAGCTATTACGCGTCATTGCCCTCTCGCAAAGAAACCTATTTCGACAAGCTGAAACGCAAAACCTCGGAATGGTGGCTGGCACCGATTATCCAGTACAAGCTGGTCACTGATGGTGATTTCGGATTGCTGCAAAAATGGGCCGCCAATCATCTGCCGCTGGCTCAAAGGGTAGGCGGGTCGCTTTACGGCGTTGGCCTCACCAGCCGCATTATCTTTGGTAAACCGTCAAGTGAAATGACCAGGGCCGAGCAATTTGTGTTGGCCGCAGCGGTCAATCGGCCTATTCAGGTATTGCCCAGCAAAAATCCACGGATCAACAAGCGGCGTTTACGCAACTGGCGCCATATCACGGCGATCCGGGCGCAAAGATGCGTGAAGGCGTTGGTGGCTGATCGCCAAGAAGAAAAGAATCTGACGATTGCCTTGTCGACCATGTCCATAGATGTGCCGCAAGCAAAACTCGCCCCGGACAAGGAAGCAGAGTTAAAACTTTTGTCACGCTCGCAAGGGGTTATTCGTAATAATCCGGTACGCCGGGCCAATCATTTTGCCCCGTCCAGCCGTTTTGGCGCGCGGGCCGAAATGGTGGATTTGTATGGCCATGAATGGCGTGACTATGTGGCCCGCGTTGACCTCACGCTCAACTCGGCCCAAAATATTCGCTTTCGCGAAAAACTCGCCAAGAGGCTTGGCAAGCTCAATAGCAAATATCGCAGCAAGCTTGATCGACGCTATACGCTGGACGTTCTGGCCAGAAAACGCGGCAAGCGTCTGCCGGACATTATTGTTGCAGCCGCCGATGAGAACGGTAAAATTGTGCGCTATTTCGAAGCCGGTCAAAACGCTCACTATTTTGGCTCCAGCCCGGCCAGAGACAGGCTATCGGGGCGCTATGAACGTGACCGCGAGGGGCGCGCTGTCGCGTCAGTTGCCAAAATGATTGGTGCCGTCCTCATTGCCAATGATGGCGAGGACACGCCTGACAGTAAATATCTGGATACCGATGCGCCAAGGAAGGGTCTGGAAACCTGCCGTCGCAAAGGTGGTAATCGGCGCTTGCGGCGTGCAGAGACGGTGTTTGCATGCTCGATGTCGCAGCCATTGGCCAATCGTTTGTTCAAGCTGGGGCAGGGAGTTGTGCGCCAAAGCGTTGACCGGTTTGGCTTTAATATGCCTTTTGCCAAGAAAAAAGAAGATGAAACACCGCCCTCGACCGCGGTGGCCCATGGTCTGATCACCGGCAGTCCGCAAAAAGTACACCATTTGGCCTCGGTTATTCTTGCCTCTCTGACCGGACGTGGATCAAAGCCCGTGAGCCTGCCGACTATTATCGCCAATCACTCCCAAACGTCGCGCAAGAGCACTGAATATAACAAGCTTGAAACCACCAGCGATATCATTCCAGACGGGGTGATCGAACCGGCCGGGCGCGCCATGTTGCGCAAATTGTTATCGGCGCCGCTTTGTTATGAAGTCAAAGGCAAGCGGCACGGCACGCTTAAAAGCCAGAGCAAATGGTGCGCAAACCGCCATAAAAATATCCAGTTGCATTTTGCCAAAACCGGTACACAGACCACCGCCGACGCCGATACGACCGTTGATGTTTGGACTGCGGGCGGCGTGCAGTTTACATCAGGCAAAAGTTATTCTTATGTCATTCTCATCGGATCTGGATCTGTTAGCCAGCCGCTGGGCTATCGTCTTCACTCAAGCCAGCTGGCAGCCCCTCTATTGGGTGTTTTGATGAAGGATCTGGAACAACTGGCCAGGCCAGTGCAAGCGGCGATAGCGCCAAAATTTGGCAATAAAACACAGTAACTTGCCTCAAAATTCACCTTCGCTTGCCCGTACACGTCATTGAGTGCTATTTGTGGTCGGGTATTGAGGGACGTGCTGGATCAATTGGTGATCACCTCAAAGACTTGGATTAGTCACGAAACAGCCTAATTGGCAGACTATATACATGGTTGTGTAATTGGGGGGCAAGACTGGCGAGGCAGCATTATTGAGCTGTTCTGCCGCGGTTTTCCCCTGTTTTATTCGGTTTCTTGATGCATATACGGTCTTTGACCGATATGAATACGCGGGAACATCGCCTCCGATGATAGCAAGGAGCGATGGTACAAAGGAGTTTTCCTGTGCTTGAGTGGTTGTTGCGAAAAATTTTCGGGATCGAAAAACCCCTTTCACGCAAGGATACGGCGCGTCAGGAAACCATTCTTGTAAAGGCTGGTGATGACCCTGCCTCCGACAGGCGCGGTGCTGATCGCCGCGTTGATGAGTTATCTCTCGGCAAATCGGCCAGAGCCTCGTTAGACGATCAAAATGCCCTTACAGCAGATGTTGGACACGAGCCTCTTGTCGCCGATATTCGTCCTCAGCCGGGTTCTTTGGCTAAAACCGATGATCAGTATTTGGCCAATAATCGCGTGTCTGCCGATAGCGACGAGAGCGAAAAAGTCCATATTTTTAATTTCCGCGCCTGGTTTTATGCTGATCCGGTGAAGGCGTCGTTGACCCTTGGTCTGGCCTTTTTGTCCTGGCTTGCCACTTACACTGGGATGCTGGAGCTTATTCAGGCCAATTCTGGTTCTGTCGATATTGGCTCGCGTATTGCCATTGGCTTTGCGGTGATGATGCTGATGTTGATGATCCTCTACCTGCTCGATAGTCTTTATGCTGGCGGGACACCTACGTGGATCAAGCCATTGTTTGTGTTTGGATATTTGTTCCTGACACTGATTTCGGTGGGCTTTGGTTTTGGTTTTTACTGGAAATATCTTGAAGCCCAGACGGAGGCGACCCGTTCCGCCGAAAGTGCCGTATCGCAAGTGCAAGTGGCCTTGCAGATCGGCCAGACGCGGCTCGAACAATTGCAGAGCACCTTTGTGCAATTGACGACCTTGTCCACGCGCAAAGCCACCCAGGAGCGCGATCACGGCAATAGTTGTCCCAATTCAAAACCTGGCGAGGGGCCGCGCATGCGTTTGCGCGATAGCGATAGTCAAAAATTTGGCTATGCGGCTGAATATATAACAGGTCGCGCCAGTACGGTTAAAACCGACCTTAATGCCCTCAATGGTGATTTGAAAAAGGTCGTCAGCCGGGACGCCTCGACCATTGGCAAGGACGGCACCCGCAACAAGTTTTTACGCGCTCTTGGCCGCAAACTGGATTTGACGATTGCCCGCTTTAATACGCTGCGCACTGATCCGCAATTGCGCCAGTTTCGTGATAATTTTGACAAGCGCGCCAGTACAACCCAGTTCCCCACTGGCCGCGGTGGCACGTTCCGTTGTCCAGACGTGCAGTTGCAGACGGCCCTGCGCGGCGTTGTGCGGGCGATAGATGATATTCCAGAAATCAAGAACCCCAAGATCGCCGCAGTGGAAGGATCCGAAGCCGTTATCGAGGCATTCAGGCGCCTTGCCGTTACACTGGCTGCTTTGCCAACCCTCAAATTGCCACCCAGCCCCGACGAGTTGCGAAAGGCCCGCAAGCAGGCGATCAGCGCCGGGCGCAGGGTCGAGGTTTCCAATGTTGATGCTGGCCTGTCAAAGCGCGACTATATTCCGCTTTCCGCTGCCGTTTTTGTCGATCTGTGTATATTGCTGATTTCGCTCAATCGCAGCTATGATCATTTGCAACGTATTCAATCGTCGGTTTCACGAGCTCGCGCCAGTAAATTTGGCGGCACGATGCTGGATATTTTCGAGGCCCATAAAAACAAGATTTCCGAAGAAATGCTGGAAATCTTTCACAATGCCGAATTCGAGTATGGGCGTGATTACTATCTCGCGGTGCCATTGGTCAAGGGATCGCAAAAGGCGCTGCTGAGCGATCGCCTCGACCGCAATATTGAAGAAGGTTACCGTTCCGAGCGCGATGATTATGATCGGGCAATTAAAAGTCTGGAAAAGGAAATGGCGGGGCTGGTCTCGTTCAAAATCCAGAACGAGGAACTGCAAGCCAGAAAGCTGACGCGCGAGCATGCTGACACCTGCCGCAGCCACAATATGTTGATTACCAGCAGCAAACAGCTTCGCGCAAGCTATCAAACTGACACGGAAGAAGAGTTCAACAGGCGTGCCGACGTTGTTCAAGTTGTCGGGGAGCTGGAAAAAACCACGACCTATTTCAAGCTTTTGCAAAGACAAGAAGACAAACTTGCCGGGCCCTTGGCGCGGATCGTCACGATTGAAAAAGAAATAGATGAGCTGAAAAAGAAACGCACCATCAATCTCAAGCTGGAGCGCGACGAGATCAAGGGGCAATTGTCCACCGGATATACCCATGATATTGCTAAGGAATCGCGGTTTCTTTCTAATCTGTGCATCAGCCTGGAGGCCAACGGTATTTTACACCTGGCCAGTATATGGCCTTTGCAGAGTGTTGTGCGTTCCCAATTGAAACGCCATGATAGCCGCTATTATGCACAAGGGCGTCAATATCGGGTTTATCGTTTCCGCAAGGTCGCTGATACGCAAAGCCAGATGGTGCTGGATCTCATTATGGAAGCCGTCAAACGTTCACAAGAGAGCGGCGATCTGAATGATAATGCAGAAACCGTTTCGGCGCAGAGCGACATCGCAGTCGCTGTTGAAAAGGTCCGGCTTGAAGAGCGCGAACGCCAGCGCCAGCAGTTAAAAGAGCGTGAGGAGCAAGAGCGCGAACAGGAACTGCGATTGGCGAAAGATGAGATCGAAAGACTGAAAACGGAAAAAACAGTCACAATGGAAGCCGCTAAACGGGCTGGATCTCCTATCAATAAAGAAGCGGCGGATGACGCTGAAATTATCACGATCCGCGAGATGTCGCCAGCTGCTATTAGCAGGGCCAATCGCGGCTTACGGAGCCATTTTGAAGGCATCGCTGGTGTGGAAGTGCCAGGAGAGCAGCTTGCTGACCTTATCGCGAAAAGTGATAGCGACCGCATTGGCAAACAGGTCTTTGCAGAACAGGTTGCCGTGCCTGGTGAGCCCATTGTCATTGAGCCACAAAAAACATCGGGCGTAGTGTCGAAAATGTTTGGCGGATTTTTATCTTTTGGCAAAAAGACTGCTGATGGCAGTACGTCGCTTGCGCGCACAAAAGCTGGCGACCTTACCGAGCCTTCTTTAGGTGATGGTGGTAAAGCGGCTTCACTGGATTTGCTCGAAGATCATGGCGACAGCAATGATCTGAATGCGGACCCCATCGATGGTTCTGACAATAAAATTGACGAAGGTCTTTCGGCAGCTCCTTTGGAGGTTGAGCCGGTGCCGTCGATCAAGAGCGAAGAAAGCGGCTTTTTTAAAGCGAGCGTTAGCGCCCCTGAACCCGTAGCAAGCGATAAGGACGCGCAAGAAGACGAGCCTTTCGTTGCTGTTAAGCCCATTACCAAACCGGACGAATCCGCGACATCGATCCTTTCGAGATTGAGCGCGGGTGAAAAGGAAAAGACCCGTGAGCGTCAGGTCAACGAAGATAGTTTGTTGCCCTCCAGGAGCGAGCAGCGCTCCAAGGCGCAATCGGCCCTCGAAGCGCAAGAGCAATCTGATCGTTTGAGTAAAGACCCGGTGTCTGCGCGTATCGCGGAATTAAAGCAAGGACTGCAAGCGCGCGCAATGGGTCGCAGTAATGAGACCATTGCCAAAAACGACCAGGCCTCTGGGCAAAGACCGTTGACGGACCCCGTGATCTTGGGACCTGGAGAGGCCAGTCAGGATCTTGGTTCAATGCTAATGGCGCAGATGAACGCCAAGCCAAAAGGCTCATATGACGAGCCCTCAGAGGCTGATGATTTTAAGGAAGGCGCTATGCCAGACTTTTTGAAGGGAGATGAATTCCTCGATGAAGCGTCTGAAGAATTGAAGGCGCAGAGTTTGGCAAAGCGATTTAGCCCAAATCGCGACAAAAAGTAGCGTTTTGCAAAGTAAAAAATTTTATTATAAAAATTACAAGTAATATCAATTACTTGTAATTTTTATTGGTGTTTTCTGAAATTATTCAGTGAAGCGTTAAAACCTTTTTTACCGTCAGGGCGCACATTGGTTAAACGAAGGCGACACCGATTTTTCTGCATTCCGTCGCTCCAGATTATTTTCCGATATTGAGACGAGGAACGCGCGAATGAGTTTGCTTTCACAATTTTCTTCTAAAGCCGAACTTCATCGCAGAGAAACGATTAAGCGTTTCGATGATTTTATTTTATCCTATATAAGCAAGATTGAAAAAGGATCGAGCGCTTCCAGTGAGGATTTGAGAGTGACATTGATCGCTCGCTCTCCAGATAGCGCCGTGACACATGCCGTACGCCGTCATGCCAATGCCTTTGTTGATCGGGGCATTGAGTTGCGAGTGATTTTTGCCAGTATCGAACCAGCTTCTGTATTTGCTGATTTTGTGGAAATGGCAGGCATGTATAATGGACAAAACTGTCTTGATGCCTCTCTTCGTTGGGCGAAAAACCCAGCGCTTTTGGATGCCCATGAGCAGCTGGTACTGGGAACGGATCATTGTTGGTCCGGCGATGCAATGCGCCGCGCAGCTGATGTGAGGTTTTCGCTTGATTTGTTTGAGAGCGTGGGCGCCAATGCGGTGGACCTTGGCCGCTCTGCTTTTCTGGGGCTTTGGTCGGCAAGTACCAATATTCCAAAATCGCGCTTTCGCAATGTTACGCCCGCTCGGGCCAAGGAACCGGTTGTTATTGAGATTGAAGGCATCCGCGATCAGTTGCTCGAACATGCTTTTGAAGGTTGCTACGCAACCCGTCATTAGGGTCACAACTTGCCAAGGCTTTGGGTGTGTCGACATAAAAAAGGGTTGGGCCATATGGTCCAACCCTTTTTCTTTTGGCTAACAAAGGCGTTCTAGAAGTCGCCTTTTGAAGCGCGATCGAGGACATCAAGAATAATTCTTTTGACCTCAATGGCTTCCTTTAGCAATTTTGGTGGCAAGGTTGTGCCGCCGTGGATCATCATGTCCATATCCAGTGAATAGATCCACAATTTTCCTTGTTTGTCTTCAAGCAGAGATACGCGGCAGGGCAGGTAAGCAGCATAGGCATCTGAATGGTCGACCATTTTCTGGGCGGTCAGCGGATTACAATAAAGGTAAATGTTGAGCTTGCGCCAAGGCTTGCCATTCATGGCACCGACCTGATCGCCTAGCGGCAGGAATCCGACATCCTTGATGTTATTTTCCTGGGCGATCGTCTTGATCGATTCGTGAACCTCGTCGAAGGTAATGCCTTCGGCAACCTGACGTTTCCAAACGGTGGCTTCGGCACCATTTCCTGTTTCGGCAAGTTTTTTGGCCATGTTATAGTATGTTTTGGCTGCACCGGGATCAAGATCCTTATAGGTATATCCAATGAAGCCGACACCAATCAGGCCAATCACTCCTACGAGCGCCAGTATATTTCGTATAAAACCCATTATTCGTTCCCTCTAATTTCCTCGTTGACCCGTGCGTTTTGTGCTCTGATCAACTGGACCAGATGCTCTTCGCAGGTAAAAATTATTATTTGTTGGACAAGTTAAGCATGCAATGACCCAAGCGTAAAGGGGGGAAAGCACGTTGACATGCCTCTACCTGGATGAATCAGGTGGTGTGAATTGTATAAATATCGCTTTTTGTCCGAACGGTTGTCGGCACCGCTCAAGCGCTCACCAGGCCAAGCTCAATGCGCGCTTTGGACCGTAAATGATCAATCGGTTGCAGATCTTTGCCATCCAAATAGTGCCAAAAGGTCCAGCCATTGCAGGCTTTGCGTTTCTGCATATTGGCTCCCAGCTTGTGAATAGACCCCTGTTTGAGGTCATCACAGGCCTCATTGTGCGGGCTGATTTCGCGAGAAAGAGAGCCATCGGCGCGTACGCTGGCTTCATAACGGGCCTTTTTGTCGAACAGACGGGTGCCAGGGGCCAGAAGTCCAAGGTCCAATAGGGCGCCAAAGGGCACTTTTGGAGCATCGCGCTTGCTTGGCAGGGGTGTGAATTCTCCTTTGGTGAGCGGTTTGACCGCCTCGATACGATCGGCTGCGACTTTGGCATAGGTGCTGTCGCGCTCAATACCGATAAAATTGCGACCAAGATATTTGGCTACCGCACCAGTGGTTCCAGTGCCAAAAAATGGATCAAGGATCACATCGCCCGGCTTGCTGGAGGCCATGATGACGCGTTGCAGCAGGCTTTCAGGTTTTTGCGTGGGGTGACGTTTTTGGCCATCCTTGTTGCGCAAGCGCTCGCCTCCCGCACAAATCGGCAGTAACCAGTCAGAGCGCATCTGCAGATCGTCATTAAAGGCTTTCATGCTGTCATAGTTGAACGTATAGCGAGAGCTTTGTCCCTTGGCCGCCCAGATCAGCGTTTCATGGGCATTGGTGAAACGGCGTCCGCGAAAATTGGGCATCGGATTGGTTTTGCGCCACACCACGTCGTTCAAAAGCCAATAATCCAGATCCTGCAAGGCTGCACCGACCCGAAAAATATTATGATAGGAGCCGATCACCCACAGCGCGCCATCCTTTTTCAACACGCGTCGACAGGCTTTGAGCCATCTGCGGGTGAAATTGTCATAGGCGTTAAAGCTGGCGAACTGATCCCAGTCCTGATGCACACCATCGACACGGCTATTGTTGGGCCGCAAAAGATCACCATCAAGCTGCAGATTATAGGGAGGGTCGGCAAATACCAGATCAATGCTGTTGGCAGGGAGCTTTTCCAATATCTCGATACAGTCACCGATCAGGATTTTGTTGAGAACATCTTTGTCGCTGACGTGCGGATCGGTCGATTTTGCGGTTTGAATACGGGGGGACGCCGTGGTCGCAATACTCACTGAGCGGTTCTCCTTGGACAGTGTCTCAAAATGATACAAATAGTGAACATTACAATAGCTCATATCCACTCGAATTGGAAGCTCACATTGCCCCAAAAAGCCTATGAGTAGGGCGTAAAGCCCCAATTATGGTTAACAAACAAAAGTGGAACAAAAATCTGTTTGAGATATCAATAGCCTGCAAAAAAGCAAGTATTATTTAGCAAAATAAAAATATTTTTTTGAACGCAGTGAGGGCAAGGCGCGACTAATGGTCTGAAACCACAAAGAAAGGATGTTTGGTAATCCTATTTAAATAAACTGATGTTACTGTTTAAGTAACTACTAGTAGTATTAAGGATCCAGAATTCATTAGTCACACATCATTTGATGGAGCTAAATTATGGAACAGAATAGTGCGAATCTTTTTAAGGGCATTCTAACGGGATGCTTTGTTGCGGCGCTCGTTTTATCGCTGGCCACTAAATCTCAAGCTAGTGAGCTCATAAAACCTCTTTTCGAGCAAAGAGAAGAGCTTGTCAGCAAATCTTTTATCCCTACGATTTATTATGGTTCTCGTCATTCAAACAATGAAGAGCGTGATATTTGGGGGCTTTCCAATGAGCTGCCGCTAGATCGTGTCGCCAAGCCAGAAATTTCCGCTTAGCAGTCATTCTCTGGTGCCCAAGATCTGGCTATTTGAGGTTTTGTCCAGCTGCTATAGGCAGTCCTAGCAAAAGGTCGGCTGAGGTCATAGCTCGCTTGCCAGCGCGCTGTAGCTTGACAAGGCGCAAAGCTCCCTCACCGCAGGCAACCAATAGCTGATCATCCAGCAATTGACCCGCGCGTGCCTCATCTGTGATCTGTTTGACCGGTTGACTGCTTAACACTTTGATCCGCTCATTCTTTCCCTTCATTTCAATCTCGAACCAGGCTCCTGGAAACGGGGAGAGGCCGCGAATATGGTTGTGAACTTGTATGGCGTTCTGGTTCCAGTCGATACGGGTTTCCGATTTCTCTATTTTGCTGGCATAGGTGATGCCTTCAGCGGGCTGCGCGGCACACGAAAGTGATCCCTCTTGCAGTTTTGCGAGCGCTTCCACCATTAAATCGGCTCCGCGCTCCATTAAATCATCGTGCAACTCTCCTGCGCTCATATCGGGTGTTATGGCGGTTTTTGCGCTCATGCATACGGGGCCGGTGTCGAGCCCTTTTTCCATGCGCATGACCTCAATCCCCGATATCTTGTCTCCCGCCATGATGGCGCGCTGGATGGGAGCTGCCCCCCGCCAGCGTGGCAGTATCGAGCCGTGCAGATTGAGGCAGCCATGTTTTGGGGCGGCCAGCACTTTTGGTCCAAGGATCAGCCCATAGGCGACGACAATGGCGACATCTGCGTCAAGAGCTTCAAATGCCTTGCGGGCATCAAGCTTGCGCAAGCTAATGGGGGTGCGCACTTCAAGCCCTTGTTGGTTCGCAAACAGATGAACCGGCGACAAGCGGTCCTTCTTGCCTCGCCCAGCCGGTCTTGGGGGCTGGCTGTAAACAGCAACCACCTCATGACCAGCTTTCAGCAGGGCATCCAATGTCGGCACGGAAAAATCCGGCGTCCCCATAAATATGATCCGCATGGTGGGCTATCCTTTTTGTTGATTGTCTAAACGCCATTTGTGGAGCTGTCCAATATTCTGACATCACTTGCCTGTGCGAACGCCTCCGCCTATATATACGAAGATTTGAAAATTGGGTTCTGCTGGTTTTGTGCAGCTCCAAAAACTTTTGACAGGAGCCTGTATGGCCAAGGGAGCGGCGCGCGCGACTTTTGAAAACAAGAATATAGATGAGAAGGCGGTGCTGCGCGATCTGCTGCCTTATATCTGGCCAGCTGACCGGCGCGATTTGCGTATTCGTGTCGCCCTTGCCTTTGTCTCTTTGATTATTGCCAAATTAATCACCGTGGCAACGCCGATTGCTTACAAGGGCGCAGTTGATCTATTGACCGGGCAGGGCGTAGATCCAACGGTAGCCGCGTCCACAACGGTGCTGCTAGCGACCCCTGTCATGCTTATCCTGGCTTACGGGTTGGGTCGTATCATGATGATCATCTTCAATCAGATCCGCGATGTGTTATTCGTCAATGTGGGCCAGCATGCCGTGCGGTCCCTGTCGAACCGCGCTTTTGCCCATACTCACAAATTGTCCCTTAGCTATCATCTGGAGCGCCAGACCGGTGGTCACGCGCGGGCCATTGAACGAGGCGTTGACGCGGTGGAGCTGATCATCCGCATGGGATTGCTCAACTCGATCCCGACACTGGTGGAATTCGGGCTGATCGCGGTGGTGCTGTCCTGGTATATTGGCTGGGAGTTCGTGGTCGTCGTTGCGGTGACTATTTTGATCTATATCTGGTTCACAATTCGGGCCAGTGAGTGGCGCGTCAGTATCATCCGCGAGCTTACAAAAGCCGATAATGAAGCCGGTACCAAGGCGGTTGACAGCCTGCTCAACTATGAAACCGTCAAATATTTCGGCAATGAAAAGCTTGAGCAAAAACGCTATGATACCTCGCGTGAGCAATATGAAGCGGCGGCCATCAAGACCCACTATTCGCTGGGCATGCTGAACGCTGGTCAGGCACTGATTTTCACTGCCGGGCTGACCATTTGTATGTTGATTGCCGGGGCGCGCGTGGCGGCGGGCCAGTTCACAATCGGCGATTTTGTGATGATCAATGCCTTGTTGATCCAGCTTTATCAGCCTCTGCATCTGATGGGGACAATCTATCGGGCCATTCGCCAATCACTGGTGGACCTTGAGAACTTGTTTGGCATTTTGAATACCAAACCGGAAATCATCGATATGCCAGGAGCCAAAGCGCTCAACGTCGACAAGGGCCATATCCGTTTCGAAGGTGTCAATTTTTCCTATGATGTGGAACGCCCGATCATCAAGGATGTGAGTTTTGATGTGCCTGCCGGTCAGATGGTGGCCATTGTCGGTCCCTCGGGGGCGGGAAAATCGACCATATCGCGATTGCTGTTTCGCTTCTATGAGCCGCTTGGAGGGGCGATCAAAGTGGATGGCCAAGACATTGCGGAGGTGACGCAAGCAAGTCTGCGCAAAGCCATCGGTGTGGTGCCACAAGACACGGTTTTGTTCAATGACACGATCTATTACAATATAGCTTATGGCAATCCAGATGCGTCCCGCGACGAGGTGATAATGGCAGCTAAAATGGCTCATATCCATGATTTTATTCTCGATTTGCCAAAGGGCTATGACAGTCTGGTGGGAGAGCGCGGGCTGAAATTGTCGGGCGGCGAGAAGCAGCGTGTTGCTATTGCCCGCACCATATTGAAGGCACCGCCTATTTTGATGCTGGATGAAGCAACCAGTGCGCTTGACAGCTATACGGAAAAAGAAATTCAAGCGGCGCTTGATGAGGTCGCCCAGAATCGTACAACGCTGGTCATCGCCCATCGCCTCTCGACCATCATCCATGCCGACAATATTATTGTGCTCGAAAAAGGCGGGATTGCCGAGCAGGGCAATCATGGTGAGCTGTTGAAGAAAAACGGGCTCTATGCCGGTCTATGGGCGCGCCAGCGCGAAGCCGACGAAGCGCGGCAAAAACTCGCCAATGTCCTGGAAGAGGAATAAATGACAAAGCCCGCTATTTTACTTAGCGGGCTTTGTCATATTTATGCGCTTATGTTGGACCAACTGCTAATTGCCATTGTCTGGCTTGGTACCAGCACTATTTCGTAATGTCTCAAGTTCGGATTCAAGAGCCGCGATCTTGGCACTTTGCACTTCGCTGTCATTTCGATACGCATTTAGTAAGCCCTTGATGCGGGTGTTTTCAATATCCGTATTTTCTTTTTCTGATGTCAGGCTGCGAACACGGGCAGTAAGGCGCGATGTATCATCATTGCCAGCAGTTTTAATGGCGCCAAGTTTGGTGCGAAGGCCGCTGATAACGCCATTCAGTTTGCTTATTTCCCCAGCATTGCTGGAATTGTCGGCATTAATATCGTCTTCTAGCTCAGCATATTTTAACGCGCCGGTTTCGACCTCGCCTTCCAGCCTTTCGATGATGGTATTACGCGACGCAATTTTGGAGACGAAGCCATCATTTTTAGCCTGCAATGCGGCGACAGTGTCTTGCATGCGATCAAAGCTGGCAACTTTTGGTTGCCAGACAAACCAGCTGGCAAGGCCAAGGGCCAGACCCGAGATTAAAGTGAGAAAGCCAACTCCGCGCGGCCGGCCTTTTTTCTCATCGACAAGGGGGTGGCGGCGGGTCATTTGGGTAATGCCCAAAATACTGATCAGGCCAGCCATTGGCAGCAGTGCCCACAAGATCCATTTGAACGCACCAGCGCCTGGAGCCATGCTGGAATTCCAGATCAGCCATGCCAGCCCTCCAACGAACAATAGGGTGAGAAGCGCCCAGGGCCAGAAACCCCAGCCCTGATGTTTGGCTTGATCATGATAGTCTGAGTGATTGTTTGTATTCATCCCCGAAGAGGCCTGCGCGGGGTCATCCGTTATGCTGGCCAATGTTTCGGCACGGCCCTGCGTATTGGCCAAACCTTGTTCTTTTGTGCGGCGCATCCAGCCAATCATAGCAATCAGCAAAGATACTGCGATAATAGCTGCGACAATCCACAATAGCCAATGTCCCATCCCCATAATCATACCCATTATTCTTCTCCAAATATGTTTGGTATCAAACCTTGTTTCAAACTCACTATTGCGGGATTATTCGCTTAATTTATCCCAGCATATATTGTCAAAAAAAGGTGTTCCAGTGCTTTTTTTATAGCTATCTGCTCACGATCTTGAAGAACAATCAAGTTTGAGGAGGGCAGCGCTTTATGCCTGGGGACGCAATTAGGGTAGTGCTTGTCGTTTGCAAGCAATTGCCGTATATCGTTAGCTCAACAGGAAAAGCCCGCTTGTAGCGGGTTTTGCGCGATCAAGAGCGTGATTAAAACAATGACCAGTAAGGGAGGCCGATTTGTCGCAAAACGGTTCGGTATTCAATAGTATTCTGGGATTTTTTGTTCCCATACATCCAGATGGTCACAAGTTTGTGGCGATTGCCACGATTGTCGCCGTTTTGGGGTTTTTGCTCTCAAACGTGCTTGGACTTTTATTATTTATCATTGTTGCTTATGTGGCTTATTTCTTTCGTGACCCCGAAAGAATTGTGCCGCAGCAGGCTGGGCTGATCATTGCGGCAGCCGATGGTCGTGTCTCCATGATCGAAGAAATATCTCCCCCTGAAGAGCTGGGACTGGGGCCGGATATGCGCTTGAAAGTGTCGATTTTTCTGTCGGTGTTTGACGTTCATATCAACCGTGCTCCAGTGTCAGGCGAAATCATTGAGAAGATCTATACGCCGGGGCTGTTTCTAAATGCCGAACTCGACAAGGCCAGTGAAGACAATGAGCGCTCCTCGCTGATTATTGAAACCATTGATGGCAAGAAAATCGCTGTTGTGGCCATCGCCGGGTTGATCGCGCGCCGGATCATTGGTTTCGTCGAAAAAGGTCAGCGGATCGGGGTTGGCGAGCGATTTGGATTGATCCGCTTTGGCTCGCGCGTGGATGTCTATCTGCCGCAAGGCACCATACCGCTGGTGGCGGTTGGGCAAACGGCGATTGGCGGCGAGACAGTGATTGCTGATCTAAGTCAAAATGATCCCGTACGCGAGACACGCGCCATTTAGGACCGTGCTTTGTCGATGTTTGGGTGATATACTAGGTCATGAACTCATTCTGAAAGGCATGAAATGGCGCCATTTTCACAATCACGCAAAGCTGGTGCTCGTATCAGACGACGCTTTCCGCTGAAACGACCTGTCCCCGTGCGCCTGCTGATCCCCAACATGATCACCCTTTTGGGCTTGAGTGCCGGTCTTACGGCTATTCGCATGGGCATCGAACATCGCTATGAGCTGGCCATTGCAATGATTTTCATCGCGGCGATCCTTGATGCGCTTGATGGCCGCGTGGCGCGCATGCTCAAGGCCTCAAGCCGGTTTGGCGCGGAGCTTGATAGCCTGGCTGATTTCGTCAATTTTGGCGTCGCTCCCGCGATCATTATTTTTACCTGGGCGCTTGATGGATTGCGCTCGATCGGCTGGATCGCGGTGTTGATCTATACCTTGTGCGCCGCTCTTCGTCTGGCGCGTTTTAATGTTGCCCTTGATGATGACGAAGCCCCGGCCTGGAAGAAAAACTTTTTCACTGGCATTCCGGCGCCAGCTGCTGCAATTGTCGTGCTGTTACCCTTGTATTTCTCGTTTCTGGGGGTGCAGGGAGTCGAAGTCTTGAAGCCGTTGATATTGCTGCATGTGTTATTTGTCGGCTTGATGATGGTGTCCAAGGTGCCAACCTTTTCCGGTAAGCTAATTGGCGCTAAAATTGACCGCGAATATGTGCTGCCTATTCTGGTTGCTGCGGTGATATTGGCAGCGCTCTTGTTTACTTATAACTGGGCCATGTTGATTATTGGCTCGTTGGTCTATCTGGCGATTATACCCTATAGCTATCTGCGCTATCGCGCTCTTGATGCCCGCCATAAACGGCGCCGCAAGAGCAGGGAAGGCGACAAGGCAAAAGGCAAGGATGACGATATTGCCAACATTGATGAAAAGAATATCAGGCCCCAGTCCGACAGACTTCAATAGTCAGGTGATCAGGGTTCTTTGCGAACCCCTCAAATATCGTCCAGTCTACTCTGCAGCTTTAGGCATTTCTTGCAAGGGTGGCATTGTCTTTGGTTGAATGGCGGCCCTCTTGCCGCGTCTTCGCAGCGCTTTTTTGCGTACAAAGTTGCGCTTCAGGATGGTTGGCATCGTGAGTAGTGTCGGGGTTAAAATCAACGTCAATATGGTTGCAAAGCCGAGACCGAAAATGATCGCGGTTGAAAGCTGCACCCACCAGATCGAGGTTACCGATCCTAGCTGCACAATCCGGTTGAAAAAGTCGAGATTGATTTGCAGGGCCATGGGAGCCAGGCCGCATATGGTGGTAATGGTGGTGAGTAATACCGGTCGCAGACGTTGCGCCGAGGCACGCAGGGCCGCATCCACAACCGGTATTTTCAACTCCTTGTGGAAATGATTGAACGTATCAATCAGCACAATTGAATTGTTGACGACAATCCCGGCCAGCGCCACAACGCCCGTACCGGTCATGATGATCGAGAACAACTGCCCTGTGACCATCATGCCGATCAGCACGCCAACAAGCGACAGCATAACGGTGAGCAAGGTGATGGCCGTTTGATAGAAGCTGTTGAACTGGGTCACTAGAATGATGAACATCATGAACAGTGCGCCGATCATGGCCTTGACCAGAAACTCGCCTGATTTCTTTTGATCCTCATCGGCACCCTTGAATACGAGATCAATATCTGTGGGCCAGGTTTGCTGTTTGAGCCATTTGTCGATCTGCGCTATTTTATCGCCACCCAAAACGCCATTGGCTGCATTGGCTTTTACCAACATCATGTAGCGGCCATCTCTTCTGGTGATAGAGCTGACTTTTTGCTGGGCTTTTCTGGTGACAAAATTGGTCAGGGGAACGGGACCGTTCTTGGTTACAACGCGTAACTGATCAAGCTGGTTTATGGTGCGCTCACCGCGGGGCAGGCGCACTCTTATGTCGATTTCATCTTCCGCATCATCGGGGCGATAGGTGCCAATCAATAAACCATTGGTGACGAGCTGGATCATTGAGCCAACCGACAAGATATCGGTGCCAAAGCGCGCCGCTTCTTTGCGGTCCACGTCGAGTACCCATTCAATGCCGGGCAATGGGGTGCTGTCTTCCACATCGCGAATGTCGGTGACCTGTTCATCGAAATATTTACGCACGCGCCTTGTTGTTTCTTCCACTTACGCAAGATTGCCTCCCGTTATTTGCAGGCGGATATCCTTGCCGGTGGGCGGGCCTTCTTCTCTCTTGCGGACCTCGACGACAATGCCGGGAAGATTGACCATTTTGCTGCGGATTTCTTCGAGGATGGCTTTGCCCTTGCGACGCAGATTATAGTCGGCCGGTTCCAAAATGAGCTGGCCAATTAGATCGGTTGGGCGATCAGCGCCGCCACCATCAAACTGGTTGCCAGATCCAACGGTGCCGATGGTTGTGAATACCGATTTGAGTCCCCCGACCTCAAGGACGCGTTTTTCGACTTCAAGCACCAGGTCAAATTTTTCCTTGGCCGACATATTGCCGCGACCAGATACAAACACAAAAGCCTGTTCTGGTTCGGTATCGACAAAAAACTCGACGCCAGCGGCGAGTTTCTGGAAGCTCAAAAACACGCCAACGACGACCAGCGCGCTGGCGAGTAAAACGAGGAAAGGATGTCTTACAAGGCGCTCCAGCAAGCGAATATAGGTGCCTGCCATGCCGCGGATATTATCATAGTCAACATGCGAGCCCCCCGCTAGCTGGTTGGCTGATTGAGCATCTTCGTTCGAGATTTTATTGCGTCCCAGCAAGCCGCCAAGTACGGGCAAGAAGATCATGGCTGTGAGCAGCGAGGCGGACAGCACAATGATCACAGTAAACGGCAGGTAGGACATGAATTTGCCAGCCACGCCGGGCCACAAGATCATTGGTGCGAACGCCACAAGGGTCGTAGCGGTTGAGCTGACAATGGGCCAGAACATGCGATTGGCGGCTAGAATATAGGCCTCTCGTCGATGCAGTCCCTCGGCGACTTTTCGATCGGCATATTCGACAATGACAATTGCGCCGTCCACCAGAATCCCAACGGTTAGCACCATGCCGAACATGTGCATCATATTGAGGGTGTGTCCCATCAGTCCAAGGATCAAGAAGCTGACCATGAACGATGCGGGGATCGACAGACCAACAAGCAATGAGGAGCGCATGCCCAACGCGGCCACTACCACCACCATTACAAGGGCAATGGCCGTCATGATGGAGGATTGCAGGGAATTGAGAATTTCGAATACAGATGTAGACTGATCAAGTGCGAAATCAACCTTGATGGCCTCGGGCCAGTCCTTGGTGAAAGCCTCGACCACTTCACGAACCCTGACGCTGTTTTCAACCACATTGGTGCCAAGGCGCTTGACGACCTGAATGGCGATATCGGGTTTGCCGTTAAAGCGTGAATAATTGGTGCGGTCTTTGAAGGTGCGCTTTATTTCCGCAACATCCTGGAGGGTAACGACCCCGTCACTCGTGGAGACGATCGGCAGGTCGTAGACATCTTTGGCCGTTTCAAACAGGCCCGGCACCTTGACGTTAAAGCTGCCACCGCCGCCATTTTCTCCGGCATCCATAAAGCCAGCGGTGATCAGCTGATTGTTGCGCACGACGGCGTTGACGAGCTGCTCTTGGGAAATATTGTAACTCTCAAGCGCCGTGCGATTGATCACCACTTCCAGCAGTTCTTCGCGGTGACCAGTAAGGTTCGCCTCCAGCACGGTGGAAATAGCTTCGATCTGATCCTTAAGGCGGCGCGCATGGCGGTAGAGCGTGCGCTCTGGCACATCTCCCGAAATCACCACGGCGATAATGGGGGCGAGCGAGAAATTGATTTCGTTGACGGTGGGCTCTTTGGCGTCCGATGGCAGTTTGGAGCGGGCCTGATCGACTTTTTCACGCACATCGGTTGAAGCCTCGTCATGATCGATGTCGCTTTTGAACTCAAGCACAATGGCCGCATGACCGGTCGAAGCTGTTGTCGTGATCTGCTTCAAGCCATCTAGTCCGCGTAACTCTGTTTCCATCGGCTTGATCAGTAATCGCACCGCATCTTCAGGGGAGATGCCCTCGTGGACGATCGAGACATAAAAAACCGGCACATCAATGTCGGGGTCAGACTCTTTGGGAATGTTGATATAGGTAAAAATACCGGCGATCACCATGACGACCATCATGGTGAGGACGGATCGTGGACGCCGCAATATGGCTTCAAGAGCGTTCATGTTTTGAGGCTCCATGATTTTTCATGCCACTGGCACCTCGTTTGAGGCCGGTTCGCCTATCCATCACCACTTGTACTTTTTGCCCATCGACAACATAGTCATTGCCGACTGTAATGATGATGATTTTTTGCGGCAGACCAGCAACCCAAACACCGGCTTTACCCTGTTCGAGTATTTTAACTGGTAAAAACCTCACAATATTACCCTTGCCAATAGAGCGCACTCCCACTTCTCCCGCATCGTTCAAGGTCAGATAGGCTGGGGAAATCTGGTGGCCAATGGTGGATTTGAGCGGCACATAAATGTCGGATGTCACGCCATTTCTCATTTTGAGTTTTTTGTTGTCGACTTCCAGTTCAACGCGAAACGTGCGTGTTTCGACTTTGGCCGATGGGGAAATGAAACGGATGTGGCCACGTACTTTTTCACCCGTGACCAGTTCGGCGCGGCCCTTTTGTCCGACCGTGAGTTTGGCGATATTGCGTTCTGAAACGTCGCCGACAATCAGCAAAGGATGTAGCTTTACAAGCTTTGCGCAGGTTTTTCCGGCTGTCAGAACAGATAGATAATCTCCGACTTTGGCGGACTGTTCTTCTATTATGCCCGTAAAAGGCGCTCTGATCGACGTGAAATCGAGATCGATCCGCGCTTTTTTTACGCTGGCCATCGCGCCATTATAAGCCGCTTTCTTGGCATTCACATTGAGCTTTGCGGAAAAGCCCCTTCTGGAAAGTTTGGCCGCTGCGAGATAGTCGGATTTGGTCTGCGCGAGGAGTGCGGTGGCCTGCGACAGGGTTGCTTGCCTTGCGCCTTCATCGAGTTTGCAAAGAACCTGGCCCTGTTTAATCAAATCTCCTTTGCGAACCAGAATTTTCACGACGCGACCAGAGGTCTCTGCCCGCACTTCAACACTGACATCTGCCTGGCTACGAGCACGAATATGCAACACTTCGCGGCGAGGACGCGAGATGAACAGCCTGGCCCGGACCGTAAACAGTTTTTTGACTTTCGCAGCTTCTTTCGTGTCTGTCTGCGTGCTTGGTCCTGATGCAATTGAGTAAGCGCCGCTTGCGCTGTCTTGTGAGCTACCGCCTGAGCTATCGTTGTTTTCCTGGCTGGCGATCGGGGGGACTTTGTCCGTATCACTGCCGCCCACGACAATCTCACCAGACAGCATCCACACGGCAATGAAGCCAAGGATAAACATGGCCAATAGCGACGAGTTTCCCTTCAGGAAGGATTTGCGGTGGGAGGGAGCTGTTTTGGATTGAGCGCGATGGCTTTGATCACTCATAAGAGGTCTCCTTTGCAACATCGCCAGTTACATCTTCGGTTAGATCTTTGGAATGCTCACTTTCAAGCAACAAATGCTTACTTTGGCGCAAATACTCAAGGGCAGCCTTGTTGGCGGCGATGCCATAGCCTATAGCGAACTGGCTACCGGGTTTTTTGCAACAGTCATAGTGGGTCTGCATATCTTCGACCAGCACCGAAAGCTCGTTTTCATGCTGCCTAATTGCTTTTTTCGTCAAAGCTGCTGGGAGCACATTGGCAAAGAGCCCCAAAAACAGAAATTCGGATTTGAAGCGGTTCGGTTTGGGGCTTTCTTCAAGGGCGCGAAACAACTCCGCCTGCCCAGCAGGAGTGATCGCGTAGATTTTACGCGATGGCTTGCCTGGCTGAATTTCGGTGCGGCAGGTGACGAGCTCTTCTTGCATCATTTTAGTCAAGGCAGGGTAAATCGAGCCATAGCTGGCTTCGATGAAATGGCTGAAGCGACCATCGGCCACCAGCTTGTTGATTTCATAACCTGTGGCATCGTCAAATTGTAAAATGCCAAGGCAAAGCGTGCGTATATTCATGTGTTTTAGGTCTTCGTCATAGAAGTAGGTCTGCAATCACCTTTTTGGGCCATATGCTCTCAGGTTATATATAGATATAATATATGTCATAAAAATACACCTACGTCAAAGCCTTCCCGCTGGCACCTGGATATGGCCGCAAGTAAGCCTCCGCCAGAGGCGGGGCAGTTGGGAAGGTAATGTGGGAGCAGCGCCTTGTTTGCTTAGCCAGGCAGCTAGTCGGCGCGCCGCAGATAGGTAATATCGCTGGTTTGCACGATGATCTTTTCACCCTGCTTGATAAAGGGGGGCACCATGACCCGTACACCATTTTCCATTATGGCGGGCTTGTAGGAGCTAGCGGCGGTCTGGCCCTTGACGACGGCCTCAGTTTCGGAAACCTCAAGTGTCACCTGATCGGGCAGCTCGACCCCAATGGGCTTTTCCTCATAGCTTTCCACCTTGACCATCGTACCATCTTGCAAGAAGGCGGCGCGTTCACCGACAAAGTCTTTATGCAATTCGATCTGCTCATAGCTGGTGGTGTCCATAAATACCAGCATCTCGCCCTCGGCATAGAGGTATTGATACTCGTCTTGATCAAGGCGCACGCGCTCAATGGTTTCAGTGGCACGAAAGCGCTCATTAAGCTTGGAGCCGGTGACCAGATTTTTCAACTCAACCTGCGCAAAGGCCCCGCCCTTGCCGGGTTTGACCGCCTGAATTTTTACGGCAGACCACAGCTCCCCCTTGTGCTGGATGATGTTGCCGGGGCGGATATCATTGCCGTTGATTTTCATGGGGTCAGGTCCTGATGCTGTGAGCGTGAAAACATATATGGCTTGCTAGCGGCTATCGCGGTGCTTTGCAAGAGGCGAGCTTGTGCCCTGCATGTCTGACAAATCAATGATGACCGGATCTTTCAATCTCTTTGTGACATGGGGGACACAGTTTGGTCACAAACTTGCCAAATTTCGGTCAAAAGACATTGTGCGCGGCGTTTTATCGAGTCTATTGTGATCCGTAATAAGGGCAATATCTATAAAAAACCATTATATGGGAAGTTAAGTACATGCGCACTATTGGATACATCGCTTCGGGGGTTATTGTGGGAAGCAGCCTGATGATTGCAAGTTCTGCAATCGCGGGTGGTTTCGCAATTCGGGAACAATCGACAACCGGTCTGGGGGTTGCGTTCGCTGATAGTGCTGCTGGCTCCGATTTGTCATCCATGTTTTGGAACCCTGCTGCGGTTACCACCCAGGATGGTATGAACTCCTTGTCGAGTTTTACTTTGATCGCGCCTGAAACAGACTTGGATCCCACAGCTGGTACGACTTTTGGATCAACTGGTTCGACGATGGATACTCTTGGCCTGTTGGCGGGGTCTTATTTTAACTACCAGCTTAACTCGCAGCTTTATGTGGGTATGTCGATTACGGCACCATTTGGTTTGGTCACTGAGCCGAATAACTCAAACTGGAGCGGTGCAAGTTATAATCGTAAGTCAGAAATGTTGACGATAAATGCGTCGCCAACTGTCGGATATAAACTATCACCAATGCTTTCTGTCGCTGTCGGCTTGCAGGTTCAGTATATAAAAGCGCGCCTGTCTATTGGTAATCCTGCAACAGTGTTGGTAGGGGACATTGTTCAAAAAGCCGAAGATATTGGTGTCGGTTTCACAGCAGGACTTTTGTTTGAACCGACAGAAAGCACCAAGATTGGCCTTGGTTTTAGATCATCCATAAGTCATAACCTGAGTGGCGTGCAGTTTGGACATCCATTTGGCCCCGCATTCAATACTGATGTTTCGGCCAGTTTCGATTCTCCGGAAATTGTGACTGCAAGCATCCGGCAGCAAGTTACACCTCGCTTGGCTGTAATGGCGAATTATGAGTGGGCAAATTGGAGTCGCCTTCAAGATCTTACCTTCATTGCAGAAGGAACAGGCGCAGCTGTTGGCAGCGAAGACTTTAAATGGGAAGATAGCTGGTTTGTCTCTGGTGGAGCAGAATTTGAGGTAAGCGAGTCAATTACAGCCCGGGCAGGGATTGGATATGAAGTGTCGCCGGTTCCAGATGAAACACGTGGCGCTAGACTACCCGATTCTGATCGTGTTTGGTTGAGTTTTGGTGGGTCGTATAAGTGGAGTGAAGCAACAACACTCGATTTTGGATATTCTCATGTTTTCTTTGAAGATTCGAAAATTGCTCTGACATCTGCGGTCAAACAAGACCTTTTTGCAGATGTCTCAAATAGCGCAGACATCATCTCGATCGGCATGCGCCACAAATGGTAAAAGTGAGAAGGGGGACATGTTGATTTATCTGAACATCAAATAATTCGATATTTCTTTCTCACGCAAAGCCGGTTCTTCGGGGGGAGAACCGGCTAACGCATTTCATCCTCGTAAACCTCGTCTCAAGGCGGTGGTTTATGGGGATTTTTTTGTGGGTCGTTGGGGGGGGGATGTGATGTTGAAAATCACATTTTTGGGTGCTGTTTTCAAGGGTTTGCTTCTTATGCCGGTCGTAGATATGAGGCCTCAACTAAAAATGTTCCCTTGAATGTCTGCTTTTGCGCAAGGGCGGACGATTAGAGTGGCTACTCGAAAGATCTGTAAAGCTGGATCCTCGATAAATATGCGGGTTGAAAACGCTGCCCCGAAAAAACAATGTGGCCGCATATTTTCAAGGATGACGATGGTGAGAGGTTCTCACAACTCGTCATCCCTGAATTTTTGTGGCCCGAATGATTGTGTTGTTGAAAAGCGCAGACCCACGAAAAATATAAGGGACCCATCGGTAGCGGACGATCGCCTTGGCGCCCAAAACTCTCCCGCTAATGGTGGGCTAGTAGATATTACAAGTGAGCAAGGTTCTGATGGTAGGGCGCAATAGTGCAACGCATTGTGTCGATTGAGCGTAGGAGCGGTGCAAGGTACTGCGTTATTGACACCCCTGCGATAATCCTTCCCAAAAGGCCTCCAGAGGCTCGCCTTTGGTGCCAGTTGCATAAGCTGCTTGGCTCCTAACGGGAGTAAGAGGCTAGCACATTGTCTTTTGCGAATTTGCATTTGCTAATGGCTGCTGTTTCTTTATCGCCTTTGCTGGGCGCGCCATGTTCGTGGGCGCTGGAACTGGCTCGACCAGATGCCTTTTCTGGCTCGTTTTGCAGCTCGCTCCTCGGCGCGATAACCGCCAAAAGCCACGGCCCATCCTTCGACGACCATCCATTTGTTGAGTTCAATCCCACCCACTGTACAAAAAGCCAGCAGACGGTTGTGTTTGTCGTAATGATCGCCTCTGCATGAGACCTTCCGCCGCTTGATAAATCGGCGCAGCCGCCTTGTGGCTTCTTGACCGCAGCGCCAGTTTTTACCGGCACGTTGGCAGTTTTGACGCCCTTCAGGCGCATCAATATTCTTAAGTCTGATTTCCAGCCCTTGGACAAACAAGCTGTCACCGTCGACGAGCCGTGCCGGCCCGGCAACGTCATATCGCGGCGGTCCGTCGCCCTTATCAAGTGCATAAGCAATGAGCCCGATGAGCGCTGCCACCTTTATCCAGGGGAATAATTTGTGCCAAAGGCGTTTGAATTTTTTGGTCAATGTATTGGCTGCCTTTGGCTTGTGATCATGGCTGCTTTGCGGTTTGGATAACCTGTATACGGGAAATTAGGATTTTCCAACCTATGCTATGCAATCACCCTTGTTTTGCGTTGTTTTTTGAGCGGTCACTCTTTTGGTCCGTTCGCAATGTTTTTTGCGTATGTTTTAGCCATTCGGACGAGCCAGGTACGCAGACCCATGAATCAATCTTTAGAACCTGGACCTTATGAGACCAGCAATGGGTATTCCAGGCGGCGAAACCCTCGAAGTGCTCAAAGGCTGGACCCCAGCGTACGCGAAGCGCGTGAAAAACTGACGCATCGCACAGATGCGCGCCCCGAATTCGAGCATGAGTTGCTCTATCTGTTTGCTCAAAACAGCATCAAAGCTTCCATTATATTGCCATTGATTGCTGCGATTGTCGCGCTGGCCAGTCTGGCCTGGACGCCGCCAGATTATGTCAGCCTTTGGCTTGGCGCGCTATTCGTCAGCTCGTTGATTTTGGTTTTGCTGTGCCATCGGCTGATTAATCTGCCGCGCAAGCAGGTCAAGGTGCATATCTGGCGCACCAAGATCATGACGGCTGAATTTTTACATGGTTTGAGCTGGGGAGCTGTGGCTCTGTTTGGTCTGTCTTCGGGGGATCACCGCGCTCACATGTTTGTTTTTGTGACACTCAGCATTGTCACCTCATTGCGCATGATGCTGGCCAATGCGGCGCTTAGTATTGTTTATGTGGGGACGCTGCCAGTGATCCTTGCCCTGTTTGCGCGTTTTTGGTACCTGAATACGCCGTTTTACTGGGCGATGGCCAGTATGGCCGTTGGCACTTATATCTTTTTTATCTATCTGATGTCGCACTTGCACGCCAATACGCTGACTACCTTGATGCTGCGTACGGAAAAAGACAGCCTGATTGCAGAGCTTGAACAGGCGCATTCGGTTTCAGAAGAGGGGCGACGCCGCGCCGAGGCTGCTAATCTGGCCAAATCGCGCTTTCTGGCCACCATGAGCCACGAGCTGCGCACCCCCTTGAATGCCATTATCGGTTTTTCTGAAATGATGAAAGACGAAATGCTGGGGGCGCATAATGTGATCGCTTACAAGGGCTATTCAAATGATATCCACACCAGTGGTCAGCATTTGCTGAATTTGATCAATGAAATCCTCGATATTACCCGTATTGAAGCGGGAAAATATGATCTCAACGAAGAGGCCATCTTGTTATCGCAGGTGCTTGAAGATTGCTGTCATCTCGTCAAGATGCGCGCCGATTCAAAAAGTCTGACCATCGTGCAAAATTATCAAACGGGCCTTGAACGCTTGTGGGCAGACGAGCGTGCCATACGTCAGATCGCGCTCAACCTGTTGTCCAATGCCGTTAAATTCACCCCAAATGGTGGTACCATCACGGTGACAGCCGGGCGCACCAGCAATAAGGGACAATATCTGAGCATCAAGGATAATGGCCCAGGCATTCCTGAAGATGAGCTGCCGCGGGTTATGTCTTCGTTTGGTCAGGGGTCACTGGCCCATGAAAATGCGGAAGGTGGCACGGGGCTTGGCATTCCGATTGTCAAGGGCCTGATCAACCTGCATGGTGGCCTGTTCGAACTCAACACGAAAATGCGCGAAGGCACGGAAGTGGTCGCCATGTTCCCTAAATCTCGCGTGTTGCAGGTCATGCCGCAAATCCAGCCAGATTTGTTGCAAGCGCCCCTGCAACAAGCTGAGGCCCCTCCCATTGCAATGGAGGAGCAAGAGCTGCCGGTGCCGCAATATGTCCGTGATGTCGATGCGGCAAATTCGAACCATAGTGAGGCTTCATCAGTGGCGTAAGCGCTGGTGTGAATATCTGCGATAGCGAAAAATCATGCTTTTTTGCGCCGACCTTAACATAACCGTTTTATCTCACTATTCTACCGCTCAATCGATTGTCATGCGTCAATTCTCCATGGCAATGAGCGTCCAAAACGAGTGTTAAAATGAAACGGGATCAAATTCCATGACAGCCTGGCTGGGTATTATACTGCTTGTTATCGCGGCAATCATACTGATGTTGCGCGCCGACGGCGGCACCATTGGTGGACTGGAACAGGGTGAATTTGCGGGCATCATGACCGGCATTGCACTGCTGATCTTTATTGGTGGTGGCACATTGATGTCCTATCGGGGGCAGGGTTCAAGGATGATCAAGGATATTGCTATCTGGTTGGCGATCACCTTGGCACTGGTCACCGTATACAGCTTTCGTTTCGAGTTTGAAACGGTGGCGCGCCGGGTGGCTGGTGAACTGATGCCAGGGCTCGTCAATTCTAGTACCCGCAATGGCAATGGCGAAAGTGTCGTTGAGATACCAAGGCGTCTCAATGGGCATTATGTGACACGTGTCCGGGTCAATGGAGCGCCAATCGAGATGATGGTGGATACGGGGGCGAGCGGTGTGGTTTTGACCCCGCAAGATGCTCAAAAGGCGGGCATTGATATTTCCTCATTGTCCTATTCGGTGCCGGTTAGTACGGCCAATGGTCAAGCGATGGTGGCGATGGCCCGATTGCAGGCTATTTCAATCGGCGATATCAGTGCTAAAAATATGCTGGCCCATATCGCCCGTCCGGGCGCCTTGTCACAAAGCCTGCTCGGTATGAGTTTCTTAAGCCGTTTACGCTCATATGAAGTCAAGAATGGCGTTTTGATCTTGCGGCGATAGGTCTAAAAATCGATAAAACGACCCTTTTGATGCAAATAACGGTGATTTGGCAGGCTTCTTGAATAATATAAGAGTTCATATTCACATCAGTTGCGCGAACAGGAGATTTTGATGACGAGCGGAATGCGCCACATCCTCAGTGAAGCCCTTTTGTGGTTATCTGTGTTTATCATTGCTCTTGCTGCCTTTTACTATCTTGACGATCGTATAGGAGCCTATCTTGATCAGTCGGCAGAGCAGCAGCGCCAGGTACGAGAACATACCATCAAGCCGGTACCACGCGAAGAACAGTCCGAGCAGCAAGAAGAAAATGGTTATGGCCGCGTTGTCCTGCAGGCGGGGCGTGGTGGACATTTTGAAGTCAATGCCTATATTAATGATAGTAGCATCAAGTTGATCACGGATACTGGCGCTACCTATGTGGCGTTGACTTATGAGGACGCTGATAGCCTGGGTCTGACCTATAATTTAAAATATACCGGCCGGGCACGGACTGCTAACGGAGTGACGAAAGTTGCACCAGTGATACTGCAATCCATCCAGATCGGCGATATCGAGCTGAAAAATGTCAAAGCCTTCGTGCATGAAGAAGGCGCGCTACATATCAGCCTGCTTGGCATGAGCTTTATCGGCCGTCTGGAACGCTTCGAAATGAGCGGTCGGCAACTGGTATTAGTTCAATAGTTTGATCTCCCGGCTATTCGCGCTAACGCGCGGCCTCCGATGGGCGCGCAATGCGCGGCGGCCAGTCGGCCTTGCCGATGAGTACATCGATGTTTCTTTATAAATAAAATATCTGCTTTATTGCAAAGAAATCCGACCAGCGGGAGGCAAGCGTGACGACGCGCCGGGCAATGCGCGGCGGCCAGTCGGCCTTGCCGATGAGTATATCGGTGTTTCTTTATAAATAAAATATCCGCTTTATAGCAAAGAAATCCGACCAGCGGGAGGCAAGCGTGACCACGCGCCGGGCATTGCCCGCCCCATCGGAGGCCCGCCGTCAGGCGGAATAGCCGTGAGATCAACCGGACTCGTGAGAGATCAACTTAACTCTTTTTTCCAATTGCGGGCGACCAACAAGGGTCAGGTCGTAGCCCACATCAAATACCTCTTCGATGAGATCCTCGATTTCCCGGTTTTCCAATTGTGACAGGGCCCAGACGAGGGCAGCGCGATAACCGGCGCGGCAATAGACAAATACTGGTTTAGGCGCAGCGTCATAGGCCGCTTTAAAGCGCTGTACTTCTTCTTCGCTGACGTGGTGGCGGTCTTCGACAATCGCTTGAGCATAGCTCATGCCCAGCTGCCTCGCGACCTTCTCGCATTGGTGTGAGGTCAGCACGCGTATTTCTTCGCTGTCTTGCTGGTTGCAGATAACTGACTGTATGCCAAAGCGCGATAGCTGTGCGAGCATCGCCGCTGTTGGCGTTGCCCCAACCCAAATGTCTTTCGTCAATTTTCTTGGTGCGGCCACGGGTGATCTGCCTCCAGGTTTCTCAGTTATTTTGTGTCTTAATTGACCCGAGAGGAAAGAACAATAGTCATGAGCCATGCAAGGAAGATCCAACGTGACTTGTCGGCTTGAGAAGCCTGCAAGATTAAATTCTATTTATTCAAGCATTAATATATATTGTCCTGTTGACACAACAGGCTTTGACAAGGCAGTTAAAGGAAACAGACTTCTCGGTCTGGCGATATTAGTGCGAATGGCTGCTTGTCAGATAACCATTCCCTGTTTGAAATGGACACTCAAGATGATTGACGGGATTGAAGTTGGCGGAGCTGCTACCTATATGGAGGCAGCGTTTTAGGTCGGCATCAATCTCACACTCTAGGATCTGGAAATCTGGATCAATTTTTACCCTGACCCACAATACAAGACCTCACTACAAGGAGACAATTAAATGGCTGACGTAACACTCGACGCAAAAGGTCTGAACTGCCCACTGCCAATCCTCAAGGCTAAAAAAGCCCTCAAGGACGTATCATCTGGCGGCACGCTGGAAATTCTTTCAACTGATCCAGGCTCAGTTGCCGATTTTGAAAGCTTTTGCAAGACCACTGGTCACGAGCTGCTTGAATCAGGTGAAGATGCTGGTGCCTACCGCTTTTTGATCAAAAAGAGCTAACGTGGCGCGGGAATGGCACTAAATGCTGTTCTTAACGACCTCAATACAAGATAAATATACAAAGGCAGGTTTCGATTTAATCGGAACCTGCCTTTGTTTTGGAGTTGCTTTGATATTTGTGAAATTCTTCCGCGTCCGGCCATTTATTTGTGCATACTTGTTATATATTCCCCCGTTGTCGCCCATTTGTCACAGACAGAACGATCCCAAACTGATACAAATTATGTCGGGATTAAGATTGTTTTGACCAATTTATGGCTAAAAAGCGTATAACAAGCTGCTGGGCCGATTGTTTGAGATGGTGGAATAAAAAGAATAAAGAATTGAAATGGCGTGGATCACGGTGATCTTAAGCGAAATTGAAAAAGCAAGCTGACAAATGTATGTCAGTTTGCATTGAGTTAACAAGAAGGGTGATTTGGGAATGAAAAGGTTCACAAAAGCGCTGATGACTACGACAATGGCAATTGCCGCTGGCGCTCTCATCGCAACAAGTGCCATGGCAACCGAAGGTCTGTTTAGCAATGGTACTGGTGCACGCAATAAGGCGCTCGCTGGTGCAGGTGTTGCGGATCAGAATGATCCAACCGCCATGTCAATCAATCCAGCTGGCTTGGTTCACTCTGATAATCAGCTGACTATTTCCGGATCCTTGTTCTCTCCTCGTCGTAGCTTCACTGCTCAGGCAGGTGGGCTGCTTCCTGCGGGAAATACCGAGAGTGAAAGTAATTATTTTCTCATTCCTAATATAGCATGGTCGCATCGGATAGATGGCAGTTCTGTTTTTGGTCTCAGCATGTATGGCAATGGCGGCATGAATAGTGACTTTGAGGACGTTGTTAATCCGACCTGTGCCGCCCTTGGTGGTGGAAGTGGCATCTATTGCGCCGGCCCTGCAGGTATCGACCTGACGCAAATTTTCTTGTCTGCTGGATATGCTCAGAGTATGGGAAATCTCTCTTGGGGCGTAGCTCCAATCGTTGCTATAAATATCTTTAAAGCAAAAGGCTTGGGGGCATTTGGAGCTTTGGGTTTTTCAGCCACACCAGGTAGCATGACAAACCAAAGCAATGAGATTGCTGTTGGTGTTGGTGTTCGTGGCGGAGTTGAATTGGCTTTGACCGATAATTTCCGCGTTGCTGTCGCTGGCCAAACCCGCACATATATGCAGAAGCTGACAAATTACAAAGGTTTGTTTGCAGAGCAAGGCGGATTGGATACCCCGGCGACTGTTACTGCTGGCGTTGCTCTAGACGTCACGCCGACATTTACAATCATGGCAGACTACAAACATATATTCTACAGCGATGTAAAATCGATTGGCAATACATCGACCACTGCAGGCACTAATTTGTTTGGGAATAGTAACGGACCTGGCTTTGGTTGGAATGATATCAATGTCTATAAAGTCGGCGTTGAATGGGATGTTAGTCCTGATCTGACACTGCGCGCAGGTTACGCTTATAATGACCAGCCAGTGCAGTCAGAAGATGTCATGTTGAATGTTTTGGCTCCTGGTGTTGTTCAGCATCATTTCACTGGCGGTGCAAGATTTAGACTGACAGACAGTATTGATATGGAAATTGCTGGAATGTATGCGCCTAAGGAATCTGTAAGCGGTCCTGCCTTACCTGCTATGGCCGGATTTGGATTGGCTCAGGACATCGAAATCGACATGTTCCAGTGGGAATTGACTGCTGGTATCGTTTGGAAACTGGGTCAAACAGAAGCTCCATTGAAATAAAGATGTTCGGAGGAGCGCCGGGGGGCTGCTTCTCTAGAGCAAACTTTAAGAAAGCCGATCCTTTTAGGATCGGCTTTTTTGTTTGCGGGTGTCATAAATTTTTCGGATGCAATATATTGCACCGATTAGGCGCTACTTTGTTTGATGTCGAGTGAGGGGTGGTGACGGTGCAATATATTGCACCCTACGGCCAGGCCCTAAACGTTCTAGCTAAAGTGCCCTTCTCCTACATAAAGGCATCGCGAGCGGGGGCGTCTTTGTGGGGTTTATCATCAAATTTCAGTCCACGATCTTTTGCCAGTAAAATCATGGCTCGTTCGGCTAATGCTGTGATGGTCAAGAGCGGATTGGCCCCAAGAGAGGAGGGGATGACAGAGCCATCCACAACATAGAACCCGCTATGGACCGCGTTTTTTCCTTTGTCGGATGGATCAAAGACCCGGCATTGATCATCGACAACGCCGTTTTCAGCACTGTCTGCCATGCAGCATCCACCAAGCGGGTGTACTGTGATCAGCTTGCCGCCAAGAATGGTGTCCCTGACGGGGTTTTGCATGTAATCGGCGCCTAATTTCTTGAATAAACGTGACAACAGTTTTTCGGCGCGACCAAAAACCGGCTGATCGGCGACATCGGGCCATTCCAGAAGAGCGCGATCGCCGTTCATGGTGAGTTTCCCCGACGCATCATCGTGACCGACAATATAAAAACACTGGCTCGAAGTGAGCACGCCTTCATAAGCTCCCTTCAGCAAAATTTTAAGAGCCCGCAACGGTTTGCCGCGCAGTAAACTCTTTACTGGCGCCAGGGCCGCCATCAAAGTGATCATGGTGCCAGCCTGTACTTTGATCTGACTTTGCGGATTGTCATTTTCTTGCAGAGAAATCATGCCAATGCAATTTGGTCCAACAGGCTGCGCCGGTTTAGAGCGCGGAGGATGGCCAACAGCGATGCCGTTGACCATATCTGGCATATCGTGACCAAATGCCAGATCATCACCATTTGCTGAAAATCCCTTGCCAAGCTGCTTGGAGAGTGCCAGCCCTTGCCGCTTTGAGCGCATGAGGATTTCTGTTGTGCCAATAACCCCGGCGGACAGGATGATCATGTCTGCCTTGATCGATCCCTTGGTGAGTTGTTTGCCGCTAAGCTGTTCAAGTTGGTCATAAAAGATCCTCCAGTGATCATCTATCTTGCGCACGAATTTGACGTCCATATTGGTAAAAAGCGAGGCACCAAAATGCGTTGCATCGGTCAAATAGCTATTGGCCACAGTGATTTTTGCCCCCACATTACAGCCCATCCAACAATCTCCGCACTGCGTACAAGCGTTTTGCATGACGTTGGCTTTGTTAAACCCGGGTTGGTAATTGATGGTTGAGGGAATAAGGTCGGCGCTCACCGAACGTTTATTCTGGTGATCATTTTGGATTTCGTGTGCACATGTTTGCAGGCTCTTGAATTTCAGCAGATCGGCCCCGCCGGGGCAGTGTGCCACGCCTAGCATTTCTTCAGCTCTTTTGAATCCGTTGGATAAATTCTTATCCCCAGCAATCTTTGTCGGCCAGCTTAGTTGTTCGAATACCCACGGTTCGGGGCGAAAAGCCAGGCCCGCATTGATCAAAGATCCCCCGCCAAGACCGCAAGCCGAGAGCACGTGCATTTGCTTGCCAAGTCTTAAATCAAACAGTGCATTGGGTGCTCCAAGATTGACCTTTTTGCCCGTCATGCGTGAGCGCTCCCACAAGCCCTTGACCGTATTACTGAAATCACCGGGATGCCATTGGTGTCCTTTTTCGAGTACACATACGCTCAATCCCATGCGGGCAAGGCGGCTGGCTGCGACGCCGCCGCCATAGCCCGATCCAATGATCACCACATCATAATGGTTTTGCAATTTGTCGGGGGCAGTCGTCAGGGAACTCATTGGTTGATTGTCCAGGTTAACGGCGTGAATGCGCACAAAAGCGCGCCTTGTGGTGAAATGTTCCTGCTTTCAATTAATGAGAGCAGGAACCATGCCAGTAGAAAAAGTCTGTTTGGGATTATTTGGACTAGTGGAAACGAGGCGTTGGTAAACTTTGTTTGAACTTAGAACCCGACTTTGGACAGGGCCTCATCAATCTGGCGAAGATAGCTGTCACCAAACAGGCGCACATGCACCAGCGTTGGATAGAGATTGTAGATCCCCATCCGCTCTTCAAAAAAACCGGGCTGAAGAGGCGCGAGCGCCTGATAAGCATCAAAAAACGGCTTGCCAAATGTCGAGAACATGGTGGTAAAGGCCAGTTCAATTTCGGGATGACCGACATAGATGGCCGGGTCGATAAAGCCGCTAACCTGATTATTGCTGGCGATGATATTTCCGCCCCACAGGTCGCCATGCAGCAAGGAAGGGTGTTTTGGTTCAACCAAAAACACTTTCAACTCGCTGGCCAGGTTCTCTATTCGTTCATGCAGTTTTTTGGGGAGGGCTTGTTCCTTGAGCGCTTCTCCAGCCATATAAAGCAGGCGTTGATCGCGAAAAAAATCGATCCAGCTGTCCATTTGTGGATTGGGTTGGTGCAGGGGGCCGATCAACGTATCTTGAGAATAGCCGAATTGTTCAAAGGGGCGTGCGTGCAGATCGACCAGCAATTCGGCGGCATGGCGCTGCACTTTGGGGTTGATGGATCCCCCGGATCGCATCCATTCCATGATCAGCAGCCCATCGCCACTATAATAAATTTCCGGGATCGGCAGGTTGGAATTGGCTTTGAGCTCGCGCAACATGAAGGCTTCAAGCCCCAGCCCAGAATCGTGGGTCTGATTAGATGCTTTGAGGGCGGCCTGGCGTCCATCCGCAAATTCAAGGCGCATGCCAGTGATGCCAAAGCCGACAGGCAAGCTGCGATGATTGATGATTTCAGTGCCCAAGGCAATTTCAATTTGAGCAATCAGTTTTCTGTTCATACGACCCCGCTTCATGCGACGTTAGCTTTCATTGAGTGTAAGGGAAAGAGATTAACCATCGCGTTAACGCTACACGCCTGATTTAAGGGCTGTTTGGCGAGATAAATTGGACGAAGGGGCAAAAAAAGAGGCTCAAGTCAAAAGACTTGAGCCTATAGTTTGTTAAGCGTCAGCGTGGGGGGACGCTTGGGGGAACTCTTGGTTCCTCATAAAGATGGTGCTTTGCGGGCAACAAGTCAAGAACAATTAACGCTTTATTAATGAAATAAGCGCGAGATGTTTAATAATCATTTTGGGGATTGACTGAAATAATACTCTAAGTCTTTGTAAAAATGTCACTAAATAGCTTCGTGAGAAGGTGTGATGAAGGTGAAAAAAGTGAAAATATTTCGCCCTTGTATCAAGTTTTTGGCTATAATTACTCTGGTTAAATCCCTAAATTCTCGGTAAGTCTTGCTTCAAACACAGATCGAATAGGACGTTTTTTATTTATGAAGGTTTGGCGAGATTGAAGGATAAACCAGCTATTCTGCAAGTTATTCCCCATCTTGGCGTGGGGGGGGCGGAACTGTCGACAGTGGAAATTGTTGATGCGCTGCAATCAATTGGTGTGCGCGCATTGGTGGCAACCCAGGGCGGCCGCATGGCCCGTGATATTGAACGCCGCGGCGGCGAGATCATTTCCATGCCAGTGGCGACTAAAAATCCCCTACAAATGCTGCAAAACAAACGAAAGTTAGAACAGTTAATTGCTGAGCGCAATATCGTCTTGTTGCACGCCAGATCGCGTGCCCCCGCCTGGAGTTCGATGCTGGCATCTTCGAAAATGAACATTCCGTTTGTGACGACCTATCACGGGGCCTATGGGGAGGCAGCGCCGCTCAAACGGCTATATAATTCCGTCATGGCACGTGGCGATCGGGTGATTGCCAATTCAAAATTCACAGCTGATCTGGTGCGAGCCCGCTATCAACTAAAAGATGATGTCTTGCGTGTGATCTATCGAGGCGTTGAACTTGAACGCTTTTCAAAATCTGCCGTTTCAAACGAGAGACTGGAGGAGCTTCGCGCTAATTGGGACGTGCCAAAGGGGCGCAAGATCATCCTGCATCCAGCTCGTTTAACAAGGTTGAAGGGGCACCGCACCATTATCGATGGAGTGAAAGAGCTGTTTGGGCGCGCTGGTGAGCGCGAACTCATGGTGATTTTTGCTGGTGATTTTTCCGGTCGGCGGGCGTATGTCGGTGAGTTAAGCGAGCAAATCGGCGCTCTTGGTCTTGGCCAGCACATCAAATTTGTCGGCCATTGCTCTGATATGGCCGCCGCTTACACCCTTGCCCATGTGACGATTATAGCATCAACCGAGCCAGAGACCTTTGGTCGAACAAGTGCTGAAGCGCAGGCAATGGGATGTCCTGTGATCGCCACCAATATTGGAGCACCACCAGAAACAGTGCGTGCTCAACCCCATGTGGAAGAAGGGGAGATGACCGGTTGGCTCGTCCCACCAGCTGACCCAGTTGCTTTTGCAGACGCTCTTGGCGAGGTATTGAATTTGCAACCAGACAATTATCGGCAATTGTCAAGCCATGCCATCGACAATGTGCGCAAGTCGTTTTCCGATCAGTTGATGAAAGCGCAAACACTGGCCGTCTATGATGAATTGCTCGGAACAGATTTTGCCATGCGCTATGAACGTGAGGACTGATTTTCTCCAGAATTTGTCCGCCATTTCAGTCTTGTGCGCTTTGAGTGGGCGATCAAGACGATGGCTAGCTGGTAGGTTGATATTTTAGGTGCAAAACAGCGTAAAGCGACATATATAGAATGATGCTTCAAATAGTTATGCATTTTTTCGATTGTGTTTTGATAACTTTTGAAAATGTGTATATTTATAGTAGCCCAACGGTTTGCTCTTTTGACTATTGAATAGAATCAAACAAGCAGCTTGCAATCTCGTCATAACGATACTGCAATTGACAGGTTACTGGGTAAGTGAATTTAAATAGAGATCAATATAGGAGACGATAACAATCGCCAGACGACCACACAAAGCCACTTCAGAACGTAATACGGGGCCCAAAGCCAATCTTTCCATTAGTGCCCCCGAAGTGCAACTCATCGATGAGACCGGAGAAAATCAGGGAACCGTTGATCTTCAAGACGCGCTTGAACAAGCGCGCAACGCTGGTCTTGACCTCGTAGAGATATCTCCGACCGCGAAACCACCTATCTGCAAATTGCTGGATTTTGGGAAATTCAAATATCAGGCCCAGAAAAAAGCGGCCGAGGCGCGCAGAAAGCAAAAAATCATCGAAGTCAAAGAGATCAAAATGCGCCCGAATATCGATGTGCATGATTATGACACCAAGATGAAGGCCATGCAGCGTTTCTTCGATCAGGGCGACAAGGTGAAATTCACCATCCGTTTCCGTGGCCGCGAAATGGCTCATAAAGAGCTTGGACGTGACTTGCTGGATCGGGTTGTTAAAGACGCCGAAAAGGTCTCAAAAGTCGAGCTCGCTCCAAAATTCGAAGGCCGCCAGATGATCATGATCCTCGTACCTAAATAGGTGCGAGAGATCGGCGTTGGTTTGGCGTGAGCGCTTGCTCATGGTGTGCGATTGCCGCCAGCTATGCGACTGGTGGGGGACGCAGCGCGAAGAGAGTTGATATCATTCTAGCAGTCGCGCAAGACGCTTGACGCCAAGATTTATTTCTTGTTCGCTCAGACCTGCATATCCCAATACCAGCCCTTGCGAGCTGTGTTTTCCATTATAAAAACTGGACAAAGCCGGTACGATCAGCTTGGCTTTTTCCGCTTGATTGCTGATTTGTTCGTCGTTAAGACCACATGAAGGGTCGAGGCGCACAACCAGATGCATGCCAGCTTGCGCCGGGGCGGCGATCAACCGCCCTGCTGCATATAGTTGCAGGGCATTGATCATGGTTTGCTGGCGTTTTTCATATAGTTTGCGCAGCTTGCGAATATGAGATGCGAAATGTCCATCAGCGATAAAACGATGCAAGGCAGGCTGCAGGGCGAGTGCTGGGTAATCGTCAATCGAAGTGCGCACCGCCGTGAAAGATGCGAGCAGGGGAGTGGGTACAACCACATAGCCGAGGCGAAGGGCCGGGAACAGTACCTTTGAAAAGGTGCCGACATAAATCACGCGCTGCGATTGATCGAGCCCTTGCAGAGCCAGATGTGGTTTGCCTGCATAACGAAATTCACTGTCATAATCATCTTCCAATATCCACGCATTAGCCGTTTTTGCCCAATCCAATATCTCAAGACGCCGCGTCAGGCTCATAGTGACACCAAGGGGATATTGGTGGGATGGTGTAATGGCGGCAAGCACTGCGTCTGGCGCCTTTTTGCGTCCCTGATCGACGCATATGCCATCTTCATCAACAGGGATATCAATTATTTTGGCCCCTGCTGCTTGCAAGGTCGAGCGCAAGCCTTGATAGCCTGGATCTTCCAGCCAGACCTTGTCACCCGGGTCGATGATCACGCGGGCAATCAAATCAAGCGCTTGTTGCGCGCCCGAAGTGATGAGCACCTGCGCGGGCGTGCAATGTAAGCCACGTACAGCGCCAAGATAGTTTGATATGGACTGACGAAGCGGCAAATATCCCGCCATTTCGCCAGCCAGTAACATCTCAGTCGGCGGGTTCCGCCAGGATTTTGCAACCAGCTGCCCCCATAATTGAAAGGGAAACAGGCTCAGATCAGGAAGGCCGGGACGAAAGGCACGCTCTGGACCTGGGCGATGGCGATTTTGTTGATTGCTCGAGATTGAGACCTGCGACAGCCGGGACAGCTTACCAGCCGGAGCGGTGTTCTCTATTGGCACTTGCAAGCGATTACGTGTCTGCAAAAGCTCTTCTGGCAAAATATTGCTGACCCTTGTTCCTGAACCTGCACGTCCTTCAATATACCCCTCTGCATGCAGCCGCTCGAAGGCTCCAAGGATGGTATTGCGTGATACATTAAGGTCGGATGCGAGGATGCGGGTGGCGGGTAATCTCGTTCCAGGGGATAGCTGGCCAGATAAAATAGCTTCGCGGACCTGGTCGAACACTTGTTCCTGCAATGGTTTTTGCGCAGCGCGATCCGCTATAATCGACTGTAATGGTGATTTTGTTGATCTCGTCGCCATTCTGGCAGTCATGAGGAAGCTCCATAATAATTGGTACCATAAGTATTGCTTAAATGGATCTTTATATAAAGCCAATTATCATTAGCATGGGGAGAGTGATACTGATAAAGGACCTTTGCCATGAGCATGGAATTGCCGAGCGTTTGCCCCCTCGATTGCCCCGATACCTGCAGCCTGACGGTCACCGTTGAAAATGACCAGATCGTCAAAGTGCGCGGATCTCATGTGAACCCGCTGACGGATGGGGTGATCTGCAATAAGGTGGCGCGCGGTTATGTTGATTATGTGCATGGCGAAAACCGCCTGACGGTGCCGTTAAAGCGGGTTGGTGCCAGAGGAGAAGGTAAGTTTGAACCCATATCCTGGGACGAAGCACTGGACGCTATCGTTGAGAAATTCACGGCCGTCATCGCCCAATATGGTCCCCAAGCCATTTTGCCATTCACCTATGGCGGGCCTCACGGCAAGATTTCCAGCGATGCCATGAGCGCGCGGTTTTTCAATAAAATGGGCGCAACAAGGCTCGATCGCAAACCTCTTTGCGGGGCCGTGCGGGCTCTGGCCTATTCCTCTCTTTATGGGGCGATGCCCGGAACGCCGGTCACGCATACACGCCATGCAAAATTGATTGTCATCTGGGGCAACAATGTCACCGTCTCCAATTTGCATTTTGCGCCGCTGATCAAGCAGGCAAAAAAGGCGGGGGCCAAGCTGATCGTCATTGATCCAAAGCGCATTAAAATAGCTGAGCAAGCCGATTTGCATCTGGCCATCACGCCGGGGACCGATGTTGTTCTGGCGATGGCGGTGGCCGCGCAGATTGAACGGCTGGGTGGAATTGATCAAGAATTTATCCAACGCTGGGTGACGGGATTTGATCGCTATATGGAGCAGGCGCGGGCCGTTTCCATTGAACAGGCGGCTGAAATTTGCGGCCTTGAAGCGGATGATATTCGCCGCTTTGCGCAGATGTATGTTGAGATTTCACCGGCCATCATGTCGGTATCCAATGGGTTGGAGCGCTCGCGCAATGGTGGTGCTTCGACAAGGGCGGCTTGTATATTACCAGCCCTTGCCGGCAAGTTTAATGTTTTGGGCGGTGGCTTGATCATCAAGCCCGGCAATGCTTTTCGCGATACCACGGCCCGTTTGCAGCGAACTGATCTGATCGACAAAGACGCGAGAATGCTCAACATTCTGGATGTGCCAAAGCATTTGCTCGAAGAGAAAATAGATCCGCCGTTAAAAGCCCTGTTTATCTATAATCACAATCCAATTGCTACCCATCCAGATCAAAACCGCATGAAACAGGCCTTGTCGCGTGAAGACGTGTTTATCGTTGGTTGTGATGTGGAAATGAATGACAGCATGACTTACGCCGATATCATTCTGCCCGCTTGTAGCTCGTTTGAATTTGCAGATATATATGGAGCCTATGGGCATCAATATTTGCAACGCGCCGATCCGGTGATCCCACCTGTCGGGCAAAGCCTGCCCAATACGGAAATTTTTAGACGGCTGGCAGCAAGGTTTGGCTATGATGATCCAATGTTCAAGGCGGATGATGCGCAATTAATGGATGAGGCGCTGGACAATGACGATCCGCGTTTAAAGGGGGTGCGGCCGAGCCAATTACCCCTCGATCAAGCCATCTATATGGACGCAGATGGTGAAGATACCATGCCTTTTGCAAATGTGTTCCCGCAAACGCCAAGCGGCAAAGTTGAAATCTGGTCGGATGATCTTGAAGAGCGGTTTGGCGAAGGGTTGCCAGCTTTTCGGCCATTGATCGCCGATTATCCCTTGTTCTTGATCAGCCCCTCTTCTGACAAAAGGATCAACGCGACCTTTGGTGGGCTTTTCATGAGTGAGGGCCTGCAAATATTGTCGATGCACCCATATGATGCCGCGCAGCGATCATTGCTGGATGATACAGAAGTGAAAGTCTGGAATGATCTGGGCGAGGTGATCCTCAAGCTATCGATTACAGACGAGGTACCCCGCGGTACGCTCTATTCTCCCAAAGGTGCCTGGATCAAAACCTCTCGTTCAGGGCAAACGGTGGCGGCGCTCATTGACACCAGCAAAGCTGATATCGCTGAGGGTCCTTGTTACAATGATACAAGGGTTGATGTGGTAGCGGCGAGCATGCGTTAATTTAGGGGCCAAAAGAAGCCAAACCAGCTCTTGCTATATAATTAGAATTATTCTAAACTATGTCAGTGATTGGCATATGGAAAGGATATTTTTAAGATGGACACGCAAAGCAAATGCCCTATGTCGGGCGCAAATACGGCACTTGGCGGCAGATCAAATCAGGACTGGTGGCCCGAACAGCTGAACCTTCGGATTCTCAACCAGAATTCCTCGCTAGTGAACCCGATGAAGGCGAGCTTCAACTATGCACAAGAATTTAAAACCCTCGATCTAAAGGCCTTGAAAGCTGATCTTTTCGCATTGATGACCGATAGCCAGGACTGGTGGCCTGCCGATTATGGTCACTATGGACCGTTTTTCATTCGCATGGCCTGGCACGCTGCTGGCACCTACCGCACCGGCGATGGTCGCGGCGGCGCAGGCACTGGTAATCAGCGCTTTGCCCCTCTCAACAGCTGGCCTGACAATGTCAATCTTGATAAGGCGCGCCGCCTGCTCTGGCCGATCAAACAGAAATATGGCAACAAGGTCTCCTGGGCTGATTTGATCGTTCTCACGGGCAACTGCGCCATTGAATCAATGGGCGGCAAGACCTTTGGCTTTGCTGGTGGGCGTGTAGATATCTGGGAACCTGAAGAAGATATTTACTGGGGAACTGAAGCCGACTGGCTTGGCAACAAACGCCATACCGGTGAGCGCGACCTCGACAATCCACTGGCCGCCGTGCAGATGGGCCTGATCTATGTCAATCCAGAAGGCCCTGATGGCAACCCCGACCCCCTCGCATCTGGCCGTGATGTGCGCGAGACCTTTGCACGCATGGCGATGGATGATGAGGAGACCGTTGCTCTCACCGCTGGTGGTCATACATTTGGCAAATGCCACGGGGCAGGGGATGCGGCGCTTGTCGGCCCTGAACCAGAAGCCGCCGGTATCGAACAGCAAGGGCTTGGCTGGAAGCAGGGTCATGGCAGCGGCTTGGGCGATGACCAGATTGGCAGTGGCCTTGAAGGCGCCTGGACGAGCAACCCGATCCAATGGGACAATGGCTATTTTGATGCCCTGTTCGGCAATGAGTGGGAGCTGTCAAAGAGCCCCGCTGGTGCCAATCAATGGACCCCAAAAGACGCTGACAAGGATGCGGCGCCCTATGCCCATGATAGCTCAAAGCGCCAACCCTTGATCATGACTGCCGCCGATATGGCGATGCGTCTGGATCCGATCTATGAGCCAATCTCAAAGCGCTTCCATGAGAATCCCGATCAGTTTGCAGATGCGTTTGCACGGGCATGGTTCAAGCTCACCCATCGCGACATGGGCCCACGTTCGCGCTATCTGGGCGTCGAGGTTCCCTCTGAGGAACTTATCTGGCAGGACCCGGTACCAGCAGTTGATCATGACTTGATCAGTGACGAGGATATTGCGGATCTCAAGGACAAGATCAATGCTTCAGATTTGTCGATTTCGCAACTGGTTGGGACGGCATGGGCATCAGCCTCGACCTTTCGCGGTTCGGATATGCGCGGCGGTGCAAATGGGGCGCGTATTGCTCTGGCTCCGCAAAAAGACTGGGAAAGCAGCGAGCCTGCTCAACTGGCCAAAGTGCTCGACACGCTTACCGGCATGCAAAAAGAGTTCAATGAAGGGGCATCTGGCGGCAAGAAGGTCTCGCTTGCCGATCTGATCGTGCTTGGAGGTTGTACTGGCGTCGAGCAAGGTGCAAAAAATGCTGGCTATAAGGTGAGCGTTCCTTTCAAGCCGGGTCGTACTGACGCCACGCAGGAACAAACGGACGTGGCATCAATCGCCGTGCTGGAACCAATTGCTGATGGCTTTCGCAATTACGAGAAGAGCAAATATACCGTACCAGCCGAACAGCTGTTGATCGACAAGGCTCAGTTGCTGACCCTTAGCGCTCCAGAGATGACGGTGCTTGTGGGTGGCATGCGCGTGCTCAACGCCAATGTCGGTGGCGCGCAGCACGGTGTCTTCACCAACCAACCAGAGACGCTTTCCAATGACTTCTTTGTCAACCTGCTTGACATGGGCACAGATTGGAAAGCGACATCGGAAGCGGAAGATCTGTTCGAGGGACGAGACCGCAAAAGCGGTGAAGTGAAATGGACCGGTACCCGTGTCGATCTGATCTTTGGTTCAAACTCGCAGCTTCGCGCTATTGCCGAAGTCTATGCCCAGGAAGATAGCAAAGTGACCTTTGTGCGTGACTTTGTAGCGGCCTGGGACAAGGTTATGAACGCAGATCGTTTCGATCTCAATTAATCTGGCGAGACGTCATAAACAAAACGAAGGCGGCGTTTCATTTATTTTGAGACGCCGCCCTTTTTGTTTCGCTCTCATACTCTCAAGACAATATCCAAATTGTCATCATTGCTTGCTTCAGGTTTTATATGATCAAGCCTATCCGCGATAAATCGATGCGTATCTAGCAAATGGTCGCCGCGTTTATCGCCACCAGCAATGCCGACATCGCCGAGGGGGCTTGTTACAATGTTATGCGGGTGGAGGTGGCGGCGCTCGCTTCATAGCGCGAAGGCCGCGTCAGCTTCGCGTCGAACAACGGACGGAATCTGTGCTTCGTTAAAATATCTTCTTTGTGCCAGGAGCGGACATCCATGCACCTCGCAGCGAAAGGCGACTTTGAGCCCTTGGCTGCCATTAACTGCCACTGGTGGGTGAGGATCACTGTTCAAATGACGGTGCGCCTCATATCGTCTGACTTGCCGCCCTCCAGTGCGATGGCCATCAGGGTCAGCGGTCAGTCCTCCGCGATGATTTGTACCCCAATCGCGGCACACACTGTTCACCGCCTGTCCGGGAGAAATCCAATTCTCCGCGATCATCACCATTGGCCACCACTTTGAAGCGGGTGATGTTAATGTCCGGGATATTAAGTTCGATCCGTCCGCGGCCCATGCAATCTGCAGTCACCCCCCTGCCGGTTGATTTGCGGTGTTGAAAACCACCTGTAATGGTCAACGATCCAGTTACCTTGTCTGCCTCCAACTTAATGTCATTACCTATAACGCCAACGCTCGTGCTTACGCAGCCGGTATACATTTTCACCTGGAGCGTCTTTGCAGACGGATCGTATGTCGCGCAAATATTGGCAATCTTTCCGGCAAGCACTGGGTTAGATAAACTCGTTAAGGCAGCAATGGCGCAAACGCATAAAGCGCGCCGACTGGGGATATGTTTCATGTCTGATTACCTCCGCCATCTGGTGGCGGCACCTTTCCTGTAGCAGTCCTTCTGGTGGCGGCACTTCGCCAGAGCGCCGATGAACGGAACCTAAATGTCGGCGGGTATCTGAACTGCGCGCTCCTTAAAAAGAACTGTCACACATGGTGGCCCATTTGAAGGCAGTCCAAGCAGCATCCGGCATTGTTCTCAAGCAAATGCAGTTTGCAATGACCAGCCCGGCCATCGACATACCTACCAGAGCCAATTCATTCAGATACTGGAGTGATTGGTCCCATCAGAGCTGCGGCGTTATTTGCTGCAATTTTTCTTCGCGTAGGCTTGGCCGGACTGATAGCTGGACTTGCCTTTGGCCACAACCGCCGCATAAAATGCGGTTGCAATCGCTTTGCACCCTCTAACCCCGTGCTTGCACATATCTTTCATGTTGCGCAAGAACATTTTATCGCAAGACTTTTTACTCTTTCCTTTTGTCGCGTAACACACATCATGCTCATAACATGCGGCATTGAACCTGTACTTGTGGGGTGTTGGCACGCCAATACCTTTAAATTCAATTCTGTCAGGAGCGCTGCATCCGTCAGCACGATCCTGTGCGATCTTATTCCGGGAGCATCTGCCAGACCCACGGGTCTTGTATTTGATTTTCGCGGAGTGGATACGACCACATGGCACGCATCTTCCTTTTTTCAGTTTGAAGCACCGGCGTTGCCACTGATACTTTCCATTTGTTTTGCTTTTCGCTCCGATGAGTTTGTCTCGACAGGCTGCGCGCGCTTCCTCCGCCGTGCCAACCAGCACGACCGCCGCGAATCCCGCAGCACAAATGAGAGTAAAAAGATGGGAACACATTTTCATAGCTCAGCCCTTTTTCTTGCGTGTTAAACAAAGTGGCCCCACATAGTTGGACCGCTTAGCGACCTCGACCCCCTATTCTCCCGTTTAAATGGTGATGATTGCAAACCCTTCAGAATGGAGACGAAAATCGCATTGACTTTAGCATAACCTGCTCATTTATCAATTTTTTTTTCGATGATTTTCTGTGTTTTTGCGTCGCTTCGACGGGTCTGGCCCAACTGTGCAGAAATTTGAGAGCAAGCGGGCGAGTTGCCGCAATTGAATTGCAGACAGTAATTTCCGGGTAGATCATTGGGGGGGGGCTGTTAGGGTCTGTTTCAGTCATGGGTTGCAATGGCTGTTACGCAGACATGTTTTGATAAAAGCTCCTATTCGGATCGCATTTGTTGAACAGCAGCTTCGCCCCGCATTGTGCTCATCCGCCAAGCGAAAAGAGGATGTCTGCTTTGGGTCAGAAACGAACAATTTGGTTGCTTGTTTTGATGGTCCGCGATTCGTCGTCAAACAGACGCTAAACAGCAATCGCCCTTGCAGCGCCGAAGGTGACCAGTCTGCGGTTGCCTTCGTCCCAGAGAGCGAGGCGGGCGCATTTGAGGCTTTCAAAGAATTTGATCTTGATGGGAATGGCCTGTAATTCAGGGCTTGCATCAAGGCATTCTTGCAGACGGTAATTGGGAATGGCGCTATTGAGATGATGGATGTGATGGATGCCAATATTGCCGGTGAGCCATTGCATGACCTTTGGCAAAATATAGTGAGAGCTTCCAAGCAGGCCGGACAGGTGGAAATTCCAGTCTTCCTGATGTTCCCAATAGGCATCTTCATATTGATGCTGGATGAAGAACATCCAGCCACCGACAATCGCTGCCACGACAAGGGCTGGCAGATAGGCCATCAAAAAGGGCCCAATTCCCAGCATGTACATGGCACTGCCCATGACGATCAGCAGTGCAAGATCAAGTCCAAGCACACTTTTCCAGATCGACTTGAAGGATAATGGTTGCCAAAACGGCAGGCGTTGAATGATCGCGAAGTGGATTGGCACGCCGATAATAAACAGCACAACGGGATTGCGATAGAGCCGGTATTTGATCCGTGCCATCAGGGGTAGGGCGCGATATTCCTTGATGGTCAAGGTTGAGATATCGCCGGTGCCACGCTTTTCCAGATTACTGCATGAGGCATGATGGATTGCATGGGCGCGCTTCCAGAATTCGTAAGGGGTGACGGTGAACAAGGACATGATGCGCCCCAGCCAGTCATTGGCCTTTTTAGATTTGAAAAAGGATCCATGGCCGCAATCATGTTGAATGATAAATAGTTTTACGAGGAAAATACCAGACGGAATGGCAAGAGCCAAAGTGAGCCAATAGGAGATGTCGAGCGCCATGTATGAGAGCGTAAAGCTGGCAAAGAAAAGACCCAGTGTGATAAATAACTGAGTCAAACTGCGCCGCACGCTGGAGTCGCGAAAGTCCATGCAATGAGCTGCCATCTTCACTCCCAACGCCTTGACTTCGTCCATTGTCATATGCTCGGTAAAGGAGCTTGAAGATTGCGGCGTTCTCATGAGTTTTTTTTCCTATCTGGCTGGTATAGATGGGTTTATATTTTCTATAGCATGTTTTTGTGCCCTGACTAGGGAGTGCTCCACAGAACGTGACAACTATTGCCAAGTCGGGACAATTTGTCCCGAAAATACAACAAAAAACCGGCACTGGAGAACTCCAGGTGCCGGTTTTTCACAATATATCTGTTTCAGTTGGCGAGTTGGACGCCGCTGAAAAACCGGTCGACAAGCTAAGCTGAAATTTTCAGATCGACGCTTTGCTCGTCCGGGTCGCGCAGTACATAACCACGGCCCCACACCGTCTCCACATAGCCATTGCGTTCCAGATCCGGCATTTCCTTGTCGTTGGCAAGTCCCATCGACGCCTGAACGGCCTTCTTGATCTTTTTGCGCAATTTGCAAATGAACACATCGATAATCTTCAGCTCGGGCTCGTCCATACCACCATAAAGATGGTTGAGGAACATTTCCTTGGTTAGTGTCGTGCCTTTGCGCAGCGACAATAATTCGAGCATTTGATATTCTTTGCCAGTCAGATGAACGGGCTGTCCATCGACCTGCACGGTCTTGGCGTCAAAATTG
>JAJRQA010000034.1 GCA_024280475.1 Alphaproteobacteria bacterium | reverse complement strand
GATGGTGGCTGATATAGAGCTTCATTTCCTCTGAACTCAACGCAAACAGGCGCTGCGGTGTCATTTTGGCAAGAAATTCGTTGTTGTTCTCGACCTCCGCCCCGCCATGCTTATTTTCTAAGCATTCTTTCGTGGAGCCGTTAGGCTCCGCGTCAGTATTATTTGTGTCTGACTGCTTGGGGTCGAGTCCGGTAGGGGGCGAGATCGTATCATACGCTTTTCTACCACCCCGCCAAGCACAACGGTTCTTATCCGTCCATGACCAGGTCCAAACCGTCTTCCGCCCGCGCCGCCACATCCTTTCAGCCGCTTCCTACCGTCAGGCCAGAACCGATGCCCATTGGATCTGGGACGACATCACGCGTGAGCTGAAAGCTGCTTGAGATCCAGCGTCCGGGCTATCGTTGCGAAGACCGCTGACAACTTGACGATCCCCAATAAGCCTATCGGAATCTGCGTTGAAAAGTAGAATATGGTAAAAGCGTTTCAGAGTAGTCACGGTCGGTGCCTAACTTTAGTTTGGCATTGCAATGTATATTCATGATGAATATATTGAATATGCAAAAGAGGATATGCACATGCCGCTCTACATTCGAGACGAAACCGTTGATGATCTGGCCATCGAGCTGATGAAAATCACCGGGGCCAAAACCAAGACTGATGCTGTTCGCACCGCTTTGATGAAACAGATCGAGGCGGTAAAGCAAAAGGTGCCATTGCTGGACAGGATCGAGGCCGCGCGAACCAAAGCCGACAAGATTGGCCCACTTGACCCCACATTTGATATGAAAAAATACACAGACGAAATGTGGGGCGATACCTAATGTTCATTGATGCTTCGGCAATTGTTGCAATCCTGCTACGCGAGGAAGGATCTGACGAAATCGTGCGGCGCATCGGGGACATCAAAGGACAGCTATTCACATCCCCGATCGCGCATTTTGAAGCAACCGTTTCGCTGGCCCGCGCCAGATCAGGAAAACGCAGGCCAACGCCGGATCAGGTGCTGGTTGCTAAAGATGCGGTAAATGCCTTGCTGAACGAGATTGGCGCCAAAGACATTCACATCACATCAAGCATTGGCGACAAAGCCATTGATGCGGCAAAGGCCTATGGTAAAATCGTAGGCCATGCTGCCGATCTGAACTTTGGAGATTGCTTTGCCTATGCCTGCGCCAAAGCCTACCGGACGGGTCTGATCTACAAAGGTAATGACTTTGCAAAAACCGATCTGGCTTGAGTTGGACTGCTTATTATCAAGAGATCCCGTAAATTACGTCGCGGATTCAACTTGCCAGTGCAACAACTGAATTCTCCCCAAGGAATACCTGATTTGGGGTTTTAAAGCCAAGGCACTTTCTTGGCCGATTGTTGAGCCGGTCCATGGCCTGTTGAACATCGGCATCGCAGGTTTGTGCAATCTCTTTGCCTTTGGGAAAATACTGGCGCAGCAAGCCGTTTGTGTTTTCATTCAGGCCACGCTCCCAGGAACGATATGGGCGGGCAAAGAAGCCCTTTGCGACCTTTTCATGATACGCAAATTCCTTGCCATTATCATAAGTCAGGGTGTGGACGTGTTTTGTTAGTGGTTGCATTGCATCGGTGATCACTGTGGATACCCACTTTAACAGCAGTCGTTATCCCTCGTCGTTTTTTATCATTGACCTTAATCATTCATTCATTTTGTAAACATGTTGCATATCTTGCCGCCGCCGACCGACCATTGATGCCGGGTTTAGCTCCCTTGGAGAAGCAACAAGCACGAAAATCGCATAGCCTGTAAGGACTACGCTTCCATCCGCGTGAAAAAAGCAAAGTTGCTTCAGGGGGGCGCGGGTCGGTTAATAGATCATAATTAAGCCTAACGACCATTATTCCATTATTAAAGCGTTCTGTGGTGCCTTGCCGAATACGCCAGTTTTCTTCCGGCATATTCGGCAGGGACTCCACTGTGAGAATTAATCGTCAAGGATTTGTTCAATCCCTTGTATTAATTCTTCGTACAAATAGTCAGGCAGCTCGTCTGTCGAATAGACCCGCCGTTGGGGGCCAACCCAGATTTCATCAAACATTCGTGCAGGCAGGATTGCAAAGGCTATCACACCGTTATGGCGAATATACAAAGGGGCCTGACTGGCATATTTTGCAAGACTGGCGGCATTGTATTGAAGTGTTTCAATATCAAATCTTATTGCCTGAATTTCAGGTAGGTCCAAGGTCTTCTGATTTTCCATCTGGTTTCCTTTTCTCTGGATACAACTATCCCGTAACCGGCTAGCCAGCCGGTCCGGTTAAAAGGAAACCACTTGTTCAATCCATTTCCATTGCCTCAGGTAAAAACCAGCATATGAATGCTTCGGGGGCTGATACACCAACTTGTCAGCAGGATGATTATCCAATCTTATCAGCAAATTCAAGCCACCAAGGCGCGACACCCTCAAACTCCGTAAATCAACTGAAAGCTGGCATGAAAACCACGCCCGCAAACTGGCCTACTTTTACACCGCCCTTTGGCCGGTTTTTACTCCGCCGTTGACAATGCAAACCGGGGCAGTCCATCCCAGCAGAGCCTAATCATCATCCCTCCCCCAAAGAACGCCGTTCTAAGCTCGCAATCTGCGCATGATCCAAATTGAGAGCTTCGACGTGACCATTTGTGTGAATTTATTCAGAACAGGCATCCCAAATCCGAAAATGTATACGTGACGCATATCTTGCTACATCCGTCTTATTTACTACATCCCCCTTATTTATCGTTTGATAATTGAATATCTACAGAGGTGGTCGCGGGAATTCGGACCAGTCGTTAAGATGAATCGCCCGATAGAAAGGACGATTTGAAATGACGAAAAGGAAGCGATATTCGGCAGAATTCAAGGCGCGTGTAGCATTGGACGCGATCCGCGAAGAACTGACG
>JAJRQA010000033.1 GCA_024280475.1 Alphaproteobacteria bacterium | reverse complement strand
GCCTATCTTTTGGGAACGTCGGGCACTGTGACGACGCTGGCGGGAATTTATCTCGGCCTGCCCTATTATGATCGCAGCAAGGTCGATGGTTGCTGGCTGAAAGCCATTGATGTGCGCGATGTCTCAAGGGTCTTGGTCAATATGAGCTTTGAAAAACGCGCGGCTCAACCTTGTATCGGGAGCGAACGCGCCGATCTGGTGCTGGGAGGATGCGCCATTCTTGAGGCCATCATGCGTATGTGGCCCTGTGACCGGCTGCGTGTTGCTGATCGTGGACTGCGCGAGGGGATACTTGCCTCCTTGATGGCAGAAGACAGTCACCAACCCAGGCAACGCAACAACAACCAACGAAACAAACGGGGAAGATGATGGCCAAGGGAGCAAAATCTGGTGGCAAAGGCGGCAAGGGAACGCGAGAGCTCTCTGTGCGTGTGAAAACAGCACGTGGACGCAAACCCTCTTCCACCAAATGGCTGCAACGTCAACTTAACGATCCCTATGTGGCGGCTGCTCAACGCGATGGTTATCGCTCCAGAGCCGCATATAAAATAGTGGAGATTGACGACAAGCTGCACTTCTTGAAACCGGGTCGCTGCGTCGTTGATCTGGGCGCTGCGCCTGGTGGCTGGTCGCAGGTCGCTTCAAAGCGAATACGTACCGAGCACGGGGGCGGGCATCTGGTTGCCATCGATATCAACCATATGGATGCGGTGGCCGGCGCCCATTTCCTACAAGTGGATTTTATGGATGATCAGGCTCCCCATAAAATTCGTGAACTGATCGGCGGCAAGGGAGTAGACGTTGTCCTCTCGGATATGGCAGCTCCCGCCACCGGACACAGGCAGACTGATCATTTGCGGATTATGGGCTTGTGTGAAGCGGCCCTTGAATTTGCCCGTGAGATATTGGAGCCAGGCGGCGTGTTCGTTGCCAAAGTATTGGCGGGCGGCACAGAGCACACGCTGCTCGCCGACATGAAGCGCGATTTCAAGACTGTCAAGCACGTCAAGCCAAAAGCCAGCCGCGCCGACAGCGCCGAGATGTATGTGGTGGCTAGCGGCTATCGCGCTGGCTAGAATGCGATTGTCTGCCTGATGCAGCTGCGCCCTGTAAATCATCGAATATTACCTGCAACAGGGAGCTTGGTTGGCATTTGATCAAATGGCATAAGGTTGTCAGGAATTTTTTCGAAAAATGATCACAATAGACTTGATATTTATCAAGTACAATATTCGCAAAATTTCTTAATATCATCATATTAACTCTAGGAGAACTATGATGATTACTAGACGAGCTGCACTAAAAGGAGCTGCTTTGATAGCCAGCTCTCCGTTTATTATCAATACAGCATCAGCCAGGAACCCGTTGTCGGCAAAAAAAATGACGGCACCAAAGGAAGAGGTAATTGATACCTCGTCCGGCAAGGCTGTTGATCTGTCCAAGCTGCCCCGTATCAAACCCAAGCTGGTCGCACCACCTTATGTTCATACACATGATCAGGTCGCCAAAGCCGGTCCACGGATCGTCGAATTCGAGATGAAAATCATCGAAAAAGAAGTTGAAATCGATGATGATGTATATCTTCAGGCGATGACCTATGAAGGATCCATGCCAGGGCCGATGATGGTGGTTCATGAAGGTGATTATCTTGAACTGACGCTATACAACCCACCTGAAAATTCACTGCAGCACAATATCGATTTTCACGCTTCTACCGGCGGGCTGGGAGGCGGGTCGTTAACGCTCGTTAATCCTGGTGAAAAAGTGACATTGCGTTTTAAGGCGACCCGTCCAGGTACGTTTGTTTATCATTGCGCGCCCGGTGGCCCGATGATTCCGTGGCATGTTGTATCTGGCATGTCAGGCGCAATAATGGTTCTGCCTCGCAACGGCCTGAAAGATCAAAATGACAAGCCGGTCAGTTACGACAAGATATTCTATATCGGTGAAAATGATTTTTACGTCCCCAAAGATAAAGAGGGTGAGTACAAGCGGTATGAGGGACCGGGTGAGGGATATGACGATATGGTGAACGTGATGCAGGGGCTGATTCCCTCCCACGTGACGTTTAATGGCAGAGTAGGTGCTCTGACCGGTGACAATGCCATGAAAGCCAAAGTAGGCGAAAATGTTTTATTTGTGCATACGCAGGCCAACCGAGATAGCCGGCCGCATTTAATCGGCGGCCATGGCGATGTTGTCTGGGAGCTGGGCAAGTTTAATAACAAGCCTGATGTCGATTTGGAAACCTGGTTTATACGCGGGGGATCAGCGGGGGCGGCATTGTACAAATTCCGTCAACCCGGAGTGTATGCCTACGTAAATCACAACCTGATCGAGGCCGTGAATATGGGGGCAACGGCGCATGTCGTTGTCGAGGGAAAGTGGAACAATGATCTGATGGAACAAGTCGCCCCGCCCGTAGAGTACGCTGTGGCGAAAGGCGGCAAGACGGCATTGCCATAGGAAGATGTTAAAGCCCTGAGTCGGAGGTGGCCTGTAGTGGGCCATCTCCGCAATTCAATCGAGAAGGACTTGCCTATTCCAATGAAGTATCAAATTCTGGTCGGTGCTGCAGTGGTTGCCCTTTTTGGCAGTATTTTTTTCTTTCAATTTGACTATTTCACTCCTGCTGAAATTACCGATCTGCCAGAAACTATTCGAATACCAATCCATGACAATAACGTCAGATTGGCCGGTAACTTTCGGGTAGGTACGCGCATCGTTGACCCTCCGATAAATCGAAAAAAGGCCGTTTCAGACGTGGCCATTATGAAATATCAGGTGGGTCAGGTAGCGTATCAAGCTTGTGTGAAAGACAAGGAGTGCAAGCCCACCACTATCAAACAGGGCGTGAACATGCCCCAGGTCATGATCAGCTATTATGATGCGCTCGCCTATGCCATGTGGTTTTCAAAAAAAACAAAACGTCATTGGCGGCTGCCAACGGCGGATGAATGGCGGCGCGCTGCGGGAGATAAATATCTCGATGGGTCTTTTGGAGATCTGGATGACGCACGTGATCCAGCAAGAAGGTGGTTGTTGGAATATACATTGCAGGCAAAGTTACGAGGCAAAGCCGACCGGGTTTTACGGCCGCGTGGAAAGAATGGAATAAATAGTATAGGGATTTTTGATATATCGGCAAATGTCTGGGAATGGACAGATACCTGTTTTAACAATGTGCAACTTGATAAAGATGGTAGGACCGAGTTGAAACGCTCTCAAAACTGCGCGGTGCGGGCGGTCGAGGGCAAGCATACAGCCTATGTCATCGATTTTATACGTGATGCCAAGGCTGGCGGATGCGCGGTGGGAATACCCCCAGATTACCTTGGATTTCGTCTGGTTCTCGATCTGTAAGCTTGCACCCTATTTCCACTACAAAACCTTTCACAATACACTCGTATTTTGGTTAGTCTTTGATCTCATAGCCGGTTTTGAAAATCCACCAGATCGTGGCCATGCAAAGAGCCAGGAAAAAGCCAATCATGGCCAGGCTCAACCAGACGTTGACATCGGCCATCTCGAAAAAGCTCCAGCGAAAGCCGCTGACCAGATAAACGACGGGGTTAAAGAACGACACCGTTTGCCAGAATGGCGGCAGCATGGAAATCGAATAAAAAGTGCCGCCCAGAAAAACCAGCGGGGTGATCACCAGCAAGGGGATGATCTGCAATTTTTCAAAGCCGTCCGCCCAGATGCCGATGATGAAGCCAAACAGGCTGAAGGTGATGCAAGTGAGCACCAAAAAGGTCAACATCCAGAACGGATGCTGGATCTCTAGTGGCACAAATAAATGGGCAGTCGCCAGGATAATCAGCCCCAATATCAAGCTTTTGGTGGCCGCCGCTCCAACATATCCCAGAACAATTTCAAATGAGGATATGGGGGCAGACAAAATTTCATAGATCGTGCCGGTAAATTTGGGGAAATAAATCCCAAAAGACGCGTTGGCTATGCTCTGGGTCAACACCATCAGCATGATCAGCCCGGGGACTATGAACGAGCCATAGGTGATGCCCTCGATCTCGGTAATACGCGAGCCAATCGCCGATCCAAAGACAATGAAATACAGCGCCGTTGAGATCACCGGCGAGACAATACTTTGAAAAACGGTGCGGCGGGCGCGGGCCATTTCAAATCGGTAGATGGCTTTGACAGCTTCGATGTTCATGTGGTTTCTTTCACCAGATTGACGAAAATATCTTCGAGCGAGCTTTTGCTTGTATTGAGGTCTTTGAACTTGATGCCGGCCTCACTGAGCTCACTCAGTAAAGCGGTAATCCCGGTATGCTTGGCCTTGGTGTCATAGGTGTAGATGAGGCAATTGCCATCATTCACCAGCTCCAGTTCATATTGTTTTAGTTCAACCGGAATTATTTTAAGAGTTGCTCGTAAATCCAGCGCCAGTTGTTTTTTACCGAGCTTTTTCATCAGCGTCTTTTTTTCTTCCACCAGGATCAGCTCGCCCTTGTTGATGATACCGATGCGATCCGCCATTTCTTCTGCTTCATCAATATAATGAGTGGTGAGGATGATCGTCACGCCGGTCTTTTGCAGGCCGCGTACGATTTCCCACATATCCTTGCGCAACTCCACGTCGACACCAGCAGTTGGTTCATCGAGAAACAAGATATCAGGCTCATGGGACAACGCCTTGGCGATTAACACACGTCGCTTCATGCCTCCCGACAGGGTCATGATCTTGTCGTCCTTCTTGTCCCACAATGTCAGCTGTTTGAGTATTTTTTCGATATGGGCCGGCTTGCGGCTTTTGCCAAACAGACCACGCGTAAATGACACTGTATCCCAGACCTTTTCAAACGCATCGGTGGTCAATTCCTGTGGCACCAGTCCAATAATCTTGCGGGTGTCGCGAAAGTCAGAGACAATATTTTTGCCATTCACCAGAACACGCCCGGAGGTGGGGTTTGTAATGCCACAAATGATGCTGATCAGGGTGGTTTTGCCCGCACCATTTGGTCCCAGCAGGGCGAATATCTCGCCGTGTCTGATCTCCAGATTGATCTTGTTGAGGGCGGTGAAGTCCGGGGGGTAGGACTTTGACAGGTTTTCGATCTGAATAACCGACCGGTTGGTATTTTTCTTCTGCATCCAGCGAAATCCCTCTTGTCCTCAGGTCGTGAATTCGTCAATTGATTTGACCATGCTGGTCCTAGAGATAAGTTTTTTATTGATTTTGTCAAACGGTCAATATCAATAAATAGCGTTTTTCTCGCAATTGACAGGCGTTTATTGCGTCAGCAAGGATGCATTGGCAAACAGGGCGGGGGTGCCGCCGGTATGCCAGAACAAGACTTGATCCTTTTTTGTGAAGACCCCTTGTTCGATAAGGGCAATCATTGCGCCAAAAGCGCGACCTGAATAGATGGGATCCAGCAATATCCCTTCGCTTTGGGCCAGTAAAGCGATGGCGCGGCGTTCCAGATCGCCAATAACTCCGTAGCCACCTCCTAAAAACTGCTCGTCGAGGGTGAGATCGCTTGGTTGATATCGATGTTCAATATCCAAAAGAACCCCCAACCCATTGCATATCCCTGAAACAAGCGCGTTGAATGGCGCTTCTTGTGCACTTCGCTTGTCGATGCCGATGCCATACAGCGTGATTGGCAGCTCTTCGATAAATGCGCCAACGGTCAGGCCGGCATGAGTGCCCCCGGAACTGGACGCAAAGACAATGTGGGTGATGTCAGTCCTGGTTTGCAAAAGCTGCTTTTTTAACTCTGCCATGGCCGCCACAAACCCCAGAGCGCCAATCTTACTTGAGCCGCCATATTCGACCAGATAGGGTTTGCGTCCCGATTTTTGGAGGTCCTTTGCAAGCTGGGGAAGATCCTCACCTTTGCGGTGTTCACCAGCCCAGTGAATATTGGCGCCAAACAAATGATCTAGTAGCAGATTGCCGTTGACGTGATCAGGGGCCTCACCCCCGAGCACAAGGTGGCATTGCAGGCCACATTTCGCGGCGGCTGCTGCCGTTTGGCGGCAATGGTTGGATTGAGCTGCACCACCGGTAATCAAAGTGTCGCAGCCTTGCTCGATTGCATCTCCCAACAAGAATTCAAGCTTACGGACCTTGTTGCCGCCAAGTCCAAGGCCTGACTGGTCATCTCTTTTAATGTAAATAGACGGCGTGTCATGGCTTTTTGCCAGCCTTTTGGTAAGGTTCGGGCATGCATGCATTGGTGTTGGCCAGAAGCCAAGATTTGTGCGTGGAAAGTTGATTTTCATGGTATCGAGCGTAGCAGTTGATCGCTTGAATTCATAGATCTTGGATAAGATGGCTTGCCAGCATCGACCGGGCGCTGTAATCCACCCCTATGGCTCCACCACTTTTGACATTACAAAATATTTTCCTGACATTTGGCGGGACGCCCTTACTTGAGGGGGCTGATCTGACCATTGGGGAACGGGACCGCTTGTGCCTTGTGGGGCGCAATGGTTCGGGTAAGTCAACCTTGTTAAAAATTGCCGCAAAACTCGTTGAGCAAGATGACGGGGAGCGCTTTATTAAACCGGGTGTGACGGTTCAATATCTTGAACAGGAACCAGATTTTTCCAGTTATAAAACCGTGCTGGAATATGTGGAAGATGGCTTTCATGAGGGAGAGGTTGACTATCGCGCCATCTATCTCTTGGAACAGTTGGGACTAAATGGCACTGAACGGCCGCAAGAACTGTCAGGCGGGGAGACGCGCCGCGCCGCGCTGGCCCGTGTGCTGGCTCCCGAACCAGATATTTTGCTGCTGGATGAGCCAACCAACCATCTTGACGTCTCAACTATTGAATGGCTTGAAACCGAGCTCAAACAAATGAGCTCGGCGATTGTGCTCATCAGTCATGACCGGCGTTTCTTGACCAATCTGTCTTCGCGCACCATCTGGATTGATCGCGGCCAGACCAAGAACCTCAAGGCAGGATTTGGACTGTTCGAGGATTGGCGCGAAAAGCATTTGCTGGAAGAAGAGCAGACGCGTCACAAGCTTGATCGCAAAATCGTGCGCGAAGAACACTGGTTGACCTATGGGGTGACAGCAAGGCGCAAACGCAATCAAAAACGCCTTGGTGATCTGCATG
>JAJRQA010000032.1 GCA_024280475.1 Alphaproteobacteria bacterium | reverse complement strand
GCCACGCTGAAAACAGATCATGTCTTTTGCCAACACATGATCAGCAATTTTCTCAATCAAGGTGGCATGCAAACGAGTATTGACCTCTTTGCGCATATAGCTGGCATCAGTACGGCGATTTTCTCGATAAGCGTCGACGTCTACGTCGGAACGAAACTTATATGCGGTTTCTTCGAGTTTTCGGGTGCGTGTATCAAGGTTGAAATCGGCATCAAGCTTGTCTCTATATGCAGTTGACTGCGACGAAATTTCAGAGAGGGAGCGACGGGTTTTTTCCGCTTCGGCCTTAAGGACCAGTTTCGCCTGGCGTTTCTGATCCTTGAGCTGATCCGTACGGCGCTTGTCGTACATTTCGTCTGTGAACTCCTGGCGGGCCTCAGCTTGCTCTTTGGTGAATTGCTGTTTGTTCAGGTTAGATTGCTTGGCCGCTTTCGTCTTTTTGGCATCGGCACGCTCCTTGTCGAACCTCTTGTTGCGGTCTTTACGGTCTTGGCGTGCCCATGTTTCATCACGCACCCTATCGGCATTGGCAGCACGCCGGTCTAGCATAGATATAGCATGCCGCTCGCCCAGCTCTTTCATGAATTCGGCGTGGCGCCGCGAGGCTTCTTTGTCATCGATGGGCATCTTTGGTTGCCTCCAGGCTGATATTCGGCTGAATTACGTTTTGACGTCTGATGACGTCATAGCTTTTATCCCAGCAAGCAATTTTTCAGATCGCTCATGCTCAGCCTGAGAAGCCTTGCGTTCGAGTTTGACCATCTTACGTTCGTGTTTCTTTAGTTTCTTCAACTTCTTGTGCAGCTTCTTAAGTTCCTTCTCAAGGCGCTCAATGTTACCCTGTGCCTGGCGGATTTTGGCAGCTACGGGATTTCTTTCTCTGGCAATCTTTCCTAGGCGTCGTTCAGCATTTCCCATTTGCGTCATATAATTAGTTATTTGTTGTTCGACAAATTGACCTTGGGAAGTATCGCGAAATTTTATTCGCTCCAAGGTGCCGTCTGGTTGTTGCTTAAGCCAGTAACTATATAGTCTTTTTGCTTCGTTATGTTTGCCGGCTTCCAGGTTATACAAGTCGCCAAGAGCGTCAAGAGTAGGCATATCGCTATTGGTCCGGAGTTTGGAGAGCTCGGCCTCTTTATGTAAGATGAGCTCTTGTATGGTTTGCTTGTCCATGGGAACTTACCGTTTCAATTTTGCAAAAATTTCGTCAAGATCCGCGTCGGGGTTGTCAGAAATTTCCAGGGAGCTACTCGATTTCGCCTGCGATTGTTTTAATTGTGCGAGTTCGGCTTCCAAATTTTGAATTTTATTCGTGAGTTCACTAGGATCTTTATCCGGTTGAACCGGCGGTTGGGGGACAGGAGGCGTCAGTTTCTTCTCTGATATTTCGATATTACACAGGGCTTTCATGCCGGCGGCATAAGCTGTCTTGTACCAAGAATCAGCTTCGCTTTGCGGGGAAAAGCCTTTGGTGAGATTTTTTTGAGCTTCGAAAACATTGCCAGCGAAATAGGCTGGCAGTGCGTCAATTATCTGCTGCACCCAGAAGTTGGTTCGCTCATTATCCGGGCATTTGTTGCCTTGAAATCCGGGTGTTGTCATTTGGTAGCCACGCGCATCTCGCATGGCTTGTTTAATCAGGCGTTTTTTTTCACTGAGTTCCATGGCGTGGCTTAACCTCACTGCTATTAATGATCGGTGCTCAAGTTGCCAGCACCGTCTTGAAATTGAGAATAGACTAGGTTGAGAGAAGTATTTCCTTCAACGCTTTCTTGGTCTGTTTGTCGAGTGGCGTCGCGTCCAGCATTTTGACTGCTTTTTGAGCTTCAGTCCCAGCAATGATCATTAATTCATCGTCGATTTCAGACATTGCTGACTTACAGAGAACAACGACTGGATTGTGCATTCGATAATGGTTCCAGGCCTGATCTTCTTGGTCTGCAAGTGCGTACTCAACCGAAGCCGCATCCTCATCGTGGAGTTTTTGCAAACCGGAGCGGCAAAAAATGAGATTAATGATACGCGTTTTGCGGCGTTCCGGTGTGTGATCTTGCGGTCGAGATTCAAATACGGGCCGACCGTATAACCACGGGTGCAAAAGATCATCATACCGCTGATGGAGCTCAGGCGAATCTTTTTTTGGAATTGCTTTGTTGCCATCCGGGTGTAGCTGCTTGTGCAGCTCCAGGATTTGGTCCGCGAGTTCAGGCGCCATAAGCTCTGGATCTGGCCGGATACCGTCCTCTACAGCCTTCAGAACATTGTACCGATTGATGATTTCACGTAGAGGGCTAATTTCCTCTTCAGAGATTTCCGCAGTTTCAGTTGTCATCGGTTGACCGTTCAGATCATTGGAAAATATTAAATTGTTTGACATCCCATATAGTGTGCATAAAGTACGTTATGTGTACCTTTTAAGCAAGTAGTTTATGCGTAACCAGATCGAAAAATCCGCCGTGTCAAGCGAACGTCAACTGGCGCCGTTTGTGGCAAAGCTTGCCGAGATTCCCGAGGCCGTTGTCTGGCTCGCCAATTTCGACAGTGCGCGCACGCGCCAAACCTATCGCAACGCGGTTGCCGATTGCATGGCCTTTATGGGGGCTACGACTCCGGCGGAGCTTTACGCGCTCAAACAAGCCAACTTCATTGCGTGGCGGCATGACTTGCAAATTCGAGGGGTGAAACCG
>JAJRQA010000002.1 GCA_024280475.1 Alphaproteobacteria bacterium | reverse complement strand
CGCCAAACCAATCGCCGAGCCGGTCGTCATCTTGGCGATCCGATCTATGAGATTGAGAACGACCTGGGCAAATACCAGCAGACAGATCGAGGCGATAAAAGTGGCGGCAAGCAAGCCGCTCCATCTATATAAATTATCGAGAAAGCGGCGCATGAGAAATCTTCTTGCGATAAAGGGAGCAGGGGGAGCTGAGGCGGCAATCAATGTTTGTCGCCTCAGCAAGTTCGTTCATATTTTTTATTTTGCGTAGGCCGCCAGGATCGCTTCGCCTTCTTTGCCAGCCTGTTTTTTCCAGTCGGCCATCATTTTGGCACCGATGGCTTTGAGACCATCCATCAAGGGGGCGCTGGGTGTGACGATTTTAATGCCGTTCTTTTTGAGAATGGCGGTTTTGGTCGCCGCTTCCGCCTTGCTCATTTCCCAGCCTCTGGTTTCTGCTTTTTTGGCGGAGGCGAGCACGGCGTCTTGTACATCCTTATCAAGGCGGCGGAATGCCTTTTTGTTCATCACCACAACATTTTTGGGGACCCATGCCTGAATGTCCGTATAAACAGTCACATAATCCCAGGCTTTGGAATTGGCGCCGGTTGAAGGAGATGTGATCATTGCTTCAACCCGTCCGGTGGCAAAGGCTTGAGGAATATCTGGGACTTGCACCTGTGTTGGCGCCGCTCCGGCATGTTTGACAAATTTCTCAAGAGTTGGATTGTAAGTTCTAAACTTTAGCCCCTTGAGATCATCGACGGTGTTGATGTCTTTCTTGGTGTAAAGGCTCTGCCCGGGCCAAGGCACGGAAAACAGGACCATCAGTCCCTGCTTGTCGAGCAGTTTCTCAACGGCTGGTCGTTGCGCCGCCCAAAGTTTGGCTGCATCATCATAATTGGTGGCGAGGAATGGCTGCGTATCAATACCAAAGGCCGGGTTTTCATTGGCCAGCAGTCCCATGAAAAATTCACCGATGGGAACCTGACCACCGCGAACAGCTCCTTTGATTTCCTTGTGTTTGAACAAGGAACCCGCCGTATGCAGCTTGATTGTCAGCTTGCCTTTACTGGCTGTGGCGACATCTTTGGCAAAAGCAGCAATATTTTGCGTATGGAATGTTTTGTCTGGATAAGGCGTTGGCATATCCCAGGACGCAGCGTGTCCCATGCTCGTCACGCCGAGCAGCGCAATGCCGGTTATCGCCATTTTTAAAAGGGTTCTCATGATACATCTCCCAAGTGTTAAGAAATATTTTTGTTCGTTGAGTTGATTGCAAGCCATCTTGGTAACTGTGCGACATTTTGTCAATAAAATATCGACAAAATGATATAAATGCGCTTATATGCATATAATTTAGTTGCCAATCGGTCCGTTGGATTTTCGCAAGAATAAAGAACGGGGCCGGTTCCAAAATTGAATGGTTTTTTAAAAATGCGACCAGTCGAGGCATATCAACATCCAAGATTATCTATGGTGGGTGAAGCCTTGCTGATCGTCGAGTTCGGGGCCAAACTGTCTCCTGACATCAATGATATCGTCATTGCCTTTGATCATTTCCTGCAAGACAATCCCATGAGAGGTTTGCTGGAAAGCGCCCCCATGAACAAATCGGTTGCCCTGCGCTTTGACCCTTTGCAGGTGCCGCCACAACAGTTTCGAGACAGTGTTATGGAGCTTGTGGCCGCCTTTGACCCGGCCACGTCTGTGGCGGGCATGAAAAAGAGGCGTTGGCGTTTGCCAATCTGTTATGGCGGGGAAATGGGACCGGATCTGGCCAGGATCGCTGATCAGGCATCTATGTCGGAGCAAGAAGTGATCGCCGCCCATCACCAGCTGGTTCAGCGGGTCTTCATGACCGGCTTTGCGCCAGGGTTCTTATATACTGGCATGCTGCCAGACATGTTTAAGCTACCCAGACTGCCAGAGATCAAGCCGATGGTGTCAGCTGGATCTGTTGCGGTGGCAATCGGTCAGACCGTCATATCATCAACGCCCAACCCGACGGGATGGCATGTCATTGGCTCCACACCGTTTCGTAACTTTGATCCTGACCGCGATCCACCCTTTTTGATCGGGGCGGGAGACGAGATCGCCTTTTTTGCGATTGATCAAGAGCAATTCAAGGATTTGCGTCAGAGCGCTCAAAAGGGAGTTGAGGAAATGACGCGTGAGGAAGTCGTATGATCCGAGCGCTGAAAGTATTGAAAGCTGGCCCTTATGTGTCTGTGCAAGATGAGGGGCGTTCGGGGTGGCTGCGCTCTGGCGTCTCGCAAGGCGGAGCGATGGATGCGCGCGCGCTGGAAGAGGGACGACTGCTGGTGGGCAATGAGCGCGGTCTTGCCATTCTGGAAATGCTGGGGCTTGGTGGCCGCTTTGAGGCAATGGGCAGCCCTCTTACACTGGCGCTCACCGGGGCCCGTTTCGAGGCAAAAATAGAGGGAAAAGCGATTGAACCCTTGGCCAGTTTTACACTGCAACCGGGGCAGGTGCTGGAAATCGGATCTGCTAAAATCGGCAATTACGGCTCACTTTCTATCTCAGGAGGTATTGATGTAAAATCCGTTCTTGGGTCGCGATCAACGCATATTCGAGCACGATTTGGAGGGTTTGAAGGACGTCTCTTGCAAGAAGGCGATGTGCTGCCCATTGGCGAAGCGGAGGATCGATCGAGCGCCTTGTCTCTGGCACTTCCAAAGCGGCAGGTACGCACGAAAATCAGAATAATTTGGGGGGCGCAAGCCTCTTTGTTTGATGCCGATGAGTTGCAGCGTTTTGTTGACACCAAATTCGAGATCACTCATGGGATAGACCGGATGGGGGCGCGCCTTGCAACTGATGCGGCGCCTATTCATTCCGAAAAAGGGTTAGTGGCCATTTCCGGAGCTATCGCGCTTGGTGATATTCAGGTGACGGGAGGCGGTCGCCCCGTTGTTTTGCTGGCGGATCGCCAGCCAACCGGTGGCTATCCGCGCATCGGCACGATCATTGCGGCTGATCTGGCAAATTTTGTTCAAAGGCGATCTGGTTCCACTGTGCAGTTTTGCCCGGTGTCTGAAGAGGAGGCCATAGAGGCTTATCATAAAATGCACGCCGATCTGGCCACCTTGCCGCAACAACTTGTTAAAGGCTTTGGCGATCCTTACGACTCGCATAGATTACTGTCACAAAATCTGATCAGTGGCGCTGTTGGAAGCGTTCAAAATGCAAGCGACAAGGATCGTTTTTCATGACTTCAATTGACCTCAATGCTGACCTTGGTGAAAGCTTTGGTTCTTTGCGGATGCGCAATGATGCGGCGATGCTGGATATTGTCACGAGCGCCAATATTGCCTGCGGATTTCATGCGGGTGATTCGCTGCAAATGAGCGAGGTCACGGAACTGGCGCTGAAAAACAAAGTGGCGATTGGTGCTCATCCAGGCTTTAATGATCGCCGAGGTTTTGGCCGTCGCCGTCTCAATGATATTCCAGACAAGCAGCTCTCGGCTGATCTCATTTACCAGATCGGTGCCTTGCAGGCGATTGCTCGCGCGCAAGGTGGGCAGGTCGCTCAGATAAAGCTGCATGGGGCTCTTGCCAATATGGTTTGTGAGGATTTGCAACTGGCGCAGCTATGCGTGCGGGCGATCAGCGCGGTCGACAAGAAGCTTGGCATCTTGGTGATGCCGGGCACGCAGCTGGACAAGGCTGCCAAGCTTGAGGGCTGTCCAATCATTCGCGAAATATATGCGGACCGCGCCTATAATGAGGATGCAACATTGGTCTCGCGCGATCAGGTCGGCGCTATGATCGAGGACCCGCACCTGGCGGCAGATCGCATGCTTGATGCGGTGGAAAGCGGGATGATTACTGCTATCAGCGGCAAGCGGATTGAGGTCAAAGGCGACAGTATTTGCGTGCATGGCGACAACCCGCATGCCATCAAAATGGCGCAAGCGATCCGCGAGCGGTTGGAAAAAGCCGGTATTCGTGTTGAAAAATGTTCGTTATAGAGTGCCTTGTCGGCAAGCGCGCTCTGTTTCTGGCGTCTATTTGACTAGTGGTTGTCACTATCTCCTTCGATGTCGAACGGCCATTTATTGATGCCGCCTTTCATCGAAACGGCCGATATGCCTTGTTGGGCCAAGAGATAGGCTGCCGCTTTTGATCGCCGACCCGTTCGGCAATAAACGACATGTTTGTGTTGTGGATCGAGCTGTGAGAATTGCTCACGGATATGATCGAGTGGGATCAGTTTAGCGCCTGGGATATGTGCCATTTCATATTCCATTTCGAAGCGGCAATCGAGCAGTTTGGCCCCCCCGTTTATCAGCTCAAGCGCCGGTTCTGCTTCCACTTCGTCAAGAAAGCTGGCGCGTAAATATTTGTCGAACATCTCATGATCGAGCTGCAGCACCCCTCCCGTTTTTGTCATGCGGACCGTGGCGTTGCGCAAGCCATTTTGTAACAAAGCTTCCTCCCCAAAGACATCGCCTTTGGACAAGGTGGCAACGCATTGGGCTGGTTCATCCTCCATTGGATCTTTTCGCCAGACTTCTGCTGTGCCGCTCTCGATGATATAAAAATGATTGCCTTGCTCTCCTTGCGTGATGATGGCGGACCCCGCTTCGCATAATTGTGGCGTGAGCGTTTGCGCGCAATCTATGAGTTGGCGTGGAGAAAGAGGTGCAAAAACCGGGGTTTCCGTCAACCAGAACAGGCGTTTTCGTAAAGCGGGAGGCCGGTCGGCCAACTCGTTTAAAACGGCGGTGCGAGACAATGCCATATCGATGCGAGCGCCATCCAGAAAGATCACTTTCGAGCGTCGATCAAAATACAGATGGCTGCCATGAAGAGCGTAGACAAGAGCGATATCGTGGTCTGGTTCGGCGTTTATTTTCAAAACACCGATGGGATGATTATCGCGATCACGTCGTAACTGAATTTCCCCCTCCAGAAGGCCGATATATTCATTATCTGTCAGAGGCATTGTTTCCCCCGGTTTGCCATGATGAATGGTCGCGGTGGCAACGATCTCCTTGAGTAAAGTAGTCGGGATATCTGCGAACATCTGAACGGAAGATATAAGATTTGTAAGAGCTAGAAGACTGTCAGCTGTTGTTTTCATGATATATTTTCAACTTTGTTCAGTGGGATCAAAAACCTGAATTGGAATATTAGTGGTGGCAATGAGATCATCTCTGGTCACGGGGTTGTAAGCCAGTAGAGGAAGCCCGCGCCAAAAATTGCAAATATATAGAGGGCGAGCAGATTTCTGGCAAACGGATCCATTTGCACGCCGGTCTTGAGATGACGTATTTGTGAACGCGCGGCGACGCTGTTTTCGCGCGAGGGGGAGCCTTGTTGCAGATAGGTTTGATAGGCTACAATAGTGTTTTCGCCCTTGGCACTTTGAAAGGCTTTTTCATCGCCGATCTGCAGCAATTTGCGGCGCGCGTGGCCGGCATAAAGGCTGCCTGGATTATCCTTCAAGAAGTTCTCAATCTTTTCCCCACTGCCTGTTTTCTCAACTTTTTCCCAGGTGGAGGAGTTTTCCTTTGCGTCGGGGGTTTTTAGATCATTTTCAGCCGATTTCTCGTATAGAGCTGTTGTGGCATCATGGGTTGTGAGAAAAATGCGGCCAGGCATCAAGTGATCAATTAGGTCTGTTTGGGCGAGCCGATCGAGCACAGGTCCCTTGATCTCGGAAAAATGCAAGGTCACGCCAGAGGCGCGGAGATTGATGATCGAACTTTCAAGGCCTTCCAGAGCCGAGCTGTCGATATAGCTGACCGAATTGAGATTGAGGATGACATGCTTGAGGGACTTGCGCAGTGCAATCTCCGTCAGTAATTTGTTTTCCAGCCAGGCCGTGTTGGCAAAATACAGATTTTCATCAATGCGAAGAATAAGCGTGTCATCGTCAAAGCTGACAAAATGGCGCTTGATATTTCGGAAATGTTCGGTGCCTTCAATGCGCCCCAGAATAGCATAATGGGGATGGCTGGTTTGCCATAGATACATACCGATCGATGTGGCAATGCCGAGCATGATGCCCATCTCGACGCCAAGGCCAAGCACCGCAAGAAAGGTCACGCCAAAGGCTAGTCCATCAGCTTTATTATAGCGCCAGGCGGAGAAGAAAGATTTGAAATCAATGAGATTGCTAATGGCAACCAGGATAATAGCGGCCAATATGACTTTTGGCAGATAGTATAGAGCGGGGGCTAGAAAGAGTAGAAACAGGGCGATCAAAAAGGCGGTGACAATGGCCGCCCCCTGGGTACGAGCGCCAGCAGAAAAATTGACGACCGAGCGAGAGAAACCTCCTGTGACGGGGTAGCCGCCGGTAAATGCAGCTCCAAGATTTGCGGCACCAAGCCCCAGAAGTTCGCGATTTGGATCGATTACTTCGCGGCGTTTGGCGGCGAGAGATTTGGCCACCGCAAGGCTCTCCACATAGCCGATAATGGCAATGATCACGGCGGGGCCAAGCAGTTGTTTCAAAATATTGATATCGAACACAGGGCTGGTAAGTGGTGGCAGGCCGCCGGGAATAGCGCCAACGGTACTAATCCCGTATGAGAGATCGAGGCGGGCGGTAAATGTGAAAAGCGTTGCGGCGACGACAACGACCAGGGGTAAACCCTTGGAGAGCAGATCTGCCAGTGATGGGGAGAGCCCAACTCGCACCAGAACGGTTCGGAAAATATCTTTGGCAAGCAGCAGGGCGATGGCCGCAAACCCAATCATCAAAGTGACGATATTGATATCGGTCAGGTTGTCATAAATCTGAGCAATCAGCGAGGGGATGAACGAGGTGCGCTCAAGATCAATCCCCAGCAGATGTTTTATCTGTGAAAAGCCAATGATCAAAGCGGCCGCAGTGGTAAATCCGGCGATCACCGGGTGAGAGATGAAGTTGGTGAACTGACCAAGGCGCAAGGCACCCGCGATCAGCAAAATAACGCCACTCATCAGAGCTAGCAGCAGGGCCAGCATGATATATTCCGCAGAGCCAGTTGCCGCCATGGGGGAAAGCGTTGAGGCGACCATCAATGAGACGATGGCAACGGGGCCAACGGCAAGACTGCTACTGGTGCCAAACAAGGGATAGAGGAGCAGCGGAACAATCGCTGCGTACAGACCGCTTTGAGGGGGCAGCCCGGCCAGCATGGCATAGGCGATGCTTTGCGGCAGGAGCATGATAGCGACAATGATGCCCGCCAGGATATCAGATGCAATATAGTCTTTTTGGTAGGAAAACAACCACTCCAAAATGAAAAACCGCCGCGTGCTGTCACGGTGCATATGGATCGCACTGGCAGGGGTCGAGTGACGTGATCCGCGGGATCCTGTTCGAGGTTTCTCCTTGGACACATTTTGCTCCTGGCATCTGCAATCAAGATAAGTATTATTCCTTAGTTTAATTTTACAGATGATTGAAATCAATAGAAAAATACATGTTATTGCTTAGATAATGAACGAATATATTTTCTCAAATCCAAGGGTGTAAAGTTTGATTGCTTTTTGCTTGTGCGAAATCTATCTTGCGCAAGGATATGATTGCAAAAGGTGGAAAACTCATGGCAGGTGTGGTGATTGTGGGAGCCGGGCAGGCAGGGTATCAATGTTCTGAGAGTTTGCGTCTTGAAGGCTATGAGGGGAAGATCACACTGGTCGGTGACGAGCCGATCATTCCCTATCAGCGGCCACCACTTTCCAAGGACTATTTACTGGGGAAAACGGATGCCGAGCGTATCCAGTATCGCCCCATGGCCTTTTACGAACAAAGCCCCATCACATTATTGCTCGATACGAGTGCTGTTGCCATCAATGCCGGGGCGAATAGCGTTGAGCTGTCAAATGGCCAAATGCTAGAGTATGACGCTCTTATTTTGGCGACCGGGGCGCGGGTACGCAAATTATCGATCACCGGGTCGGACCTGGACGGCGTTTGTTATCTTCGTACCCTTAGGGATGTGGATGATATTGGCGAGCGCCTCAATTCCGTTCGCCATGTTATCGTGATTGGTGCGGGGTTCATCGGACTGGAATTTGCAGCTGTGGCCAGCAAGCTTGGCAAAAGCGTGCAGGTATTGGAGGCGATGGACCGCGTCATGGCGCGGGTGGTTGAGCCCGAACTCTCGCAATTTTTCACGCAACTGCATCAAAGCCACGGGGTCGAGATCATCTGTAATGCGCAAGCCCTTGAGCTGACCGGAGAGGGCGGGCGTGTGAGTGGTGTCAACACGGCAGACGGGCGATTACGACAAGCTGATCTTGTTGTGGCGGGTATCGGAGTGCTGCCAAATATGGAGTTGGCCGATCAGGCAGGGCTTGCTTGTGGTAATGGCATCATTGTCAATGAGTTTGGGCAAACATCAATTGACAATATTTATGCCTGCGGTGATTGCGCTTCCTATCGACACCCCTTTGTTGGGGAGGCCATTCGTCTGGAATCGGTTCAAAATGCGGGAGACCAGGCGCGGGCTGTCGCGGCCAAAATCACTGGCAAAGACAAGCCCTATGACGCGGTACCCTGGTTCTGGTCGGATCAATATGATGTCAAATTACAAATGGCAGGACTGACGCTGGGCTGTGATGCGCATATGGTGCGCGGCGATATTAACAGTGGCAGTTTTTCCTTGATGCATTTCAAAGGTGATCGCTTGCGTGCGGTTGAAGCCATCAATCAGCCACGCGACTATATTGTGGGACGTAAATTGCTGGAAAAAGACCTTTCTCCTACCCGAGAACAGGCCATGGATAGCTCGTTCAATCTAAAATCCCTACTCACATAACAGATCATCTCTGGTCACAATTTATCCCGAAAATTCGTTGATAAGACGTATAGAAATAGCTATGGTTAAGATAGTCTTAATCGGGTTTTCGTGTGGATTTTATATCGTGGAGTTGTTTTGTGATGGGTAAGAATATCAGTCGGATCGGGCGCTTATTGGTGTTTCTTTCGACTCTTTGGTTTATCATGGCAACCCCCTTGCTGGCCGAAGATATTGCGCATCGACGCATCATTGGCTTTTCTCCTGATGGAACCTATTTCGCCTTTGAGCAATCAGGCATTGAGAACGGTTCGGGGCGTGCATATGCGCATATTTTCCTGATCGAAACCGGGCGTAATAAATGGGTCAAGGGTTCGCCTTTTCGGGCCACGGCCAGAGGGGCCGGAAAGTTACGGGCAGCACGGCGAAAAGTGCGCCGGGATGCCCGCAAGACACTGGCACGCTATCGCATCAACCGCAAAGGCGTGGTGTTGGCCAGCAATCCCATCACCGAACTTAACGCTGATTCTCATAAAGTAACGGTTCACACAAGGCGCTCCATACGCAAGCTTGACGAACCATTGGTTTTTTCTATCGAAGAAGTGAGAATCAGGACACCAAGGTGCCGTCGTGTGACCTCAAAGCGTATCAAAGGCATGGTCATCCGGGTGCGCCGCAAAGGCGGGCGCCGACAGGTGCTGCATGAGGACAAACGTATTCCCAAAAGCCGTGGTTGTCCCACCAGCTATGGGATCGAGGATGTCATTCGTCTTAAAAAACGGGGTGGCGGCGCTGTTTATGCGGTGATCTATAGCTTTATTCGCGCCGGGGCCGATGGGCAAGAGCGCCGCTTTATCGCCGGTGGCTGGCATGATGATGGTGGGGACTATCAAGAACCAGAGCACTATAGGGATCTTTACGACTATTATGGTGGGCCTGAATATTCCAATCAAAATGATCGCGATCAAGGTCGTGGACGCTCTGATCGTGGTTACAATGAGGAGCGATATGACGATGATCGCGGTCAAGACCGCAATCAAGAGCGATATCGGCGCTAAGCCGGTTTAAAAGTGTTGTCTTTGATTGATCTAAAAATGGAGGTGAAGGTGATGAGTTTTGAAAGACTTCAAACAGAAATCAGTCTGCTGCTGACAGAAATGGAAAATCAACCTCAAGATGTGCATGAATTGCATGAGGTGCTGCGCGAGAAAATCAGCGAAATGCGCGCCTTTGGGATGCCCATTCCCGCTAACTTTCTGGCGTTGGAAAAAAAGCTTGAAGCCAGCTTTGTCACGGAGAACGGTAACTCCTGAGCTTGTGGCGGCCGGCTGGAAAGCATTCATTAACCAAGGATTTTAGTATTGGCGCGCTAAAGTTCAATGTTCAATCTTCATTAAGTCCTAGCGAGGATACTCGGCTTTATTGGGTGTCAAATAGGCGAGTGGCCTGTTTTATCATCATGTATTGAAGTTGCGTTTTTCGGGCCGCTTGGTCCTCAGGGGTTGTAAAGTTTTGCGTCAAGTTCTTTCCTTGCTCAAGAGCCTTCAGTTTGCTCGTCGATCTCTCATTGCGTGGCCGCTCAGTGCGCGCAATGGTGCTGAGGCATCACTGGATAGCGGGTTCTCCCTACAAAAAATCGTTCGGCTTGGCAGTGATTTTGTCGCGCTGGTTCAACGAACCGGTGAAGTCGATGATTGTTCTTTCTCGAACGCTCATTTTCACGGTCTGGACAAATCCGATCTGCTTGATAGCGGTTTTATGGAGCTCGTACATATTGGCGATCGTCCCGCCTGCCTGGCGGCTTTTAGTCAAGCGGTTCATGAGAAACAACGAGTACAGGTTGAGCTGCGCCTTCGTTGTCATCCAAATGAAGACACCAGTAACTATTTCCGCTGGATAGAGCTTGTCTGTTCTCCCGTGCAGAGCGCGCAAAACGAACAGGTTTTGTGTCTGGCCCGCGATATTTCGCACTGGAAAGAGCGCGAAGCCCAATTGATTGCGCGTGAACAAGCGGCCCACGATCAAATTGAAACCAAAACCCGTTTACTTGTTAATATGAGCCATGAATTGCGTACGCCACTCAACACAATCATCGGCTTTTCCCAAATGATGAAATTGCCAGGGATTACTGTTCAAAATGAACGACAGATGGTGGAATATGCCGGCATCATATTTGATAGTGGTCAAGATTTGCTAGGAGTTGTCGATGAAGTTCTTGATATGTCACAATTTGACGCTGGAGAATATGAGCTTGCCCCGGAGATATTCAGTGTGTCCGATCTGGTCTCGGCCAGTGTGGAACTTGTCCAACTTGAAGCCAAAGAAAAAAATGTTCGCTTCTTGATTACCGGCCATGAAGATGATCCGCAGATGAATGCCGATTTGGCAGCTTGCAAGCAGGCGCTTTGTGAGCTCCTGGCCTCGCAGATCAATGGGGCGGCAGGCGGCAGGGTCCATTTGAAGGTCAAAATGGGCGAGGGGACAGTGAGATTTGTGGTGACCGCATCCGTGCTGGATGCTGGAGATCAAATCGCTGTTTTTAAATCTGGATTGCAGTTGAGAAACTTTGTTGATGTTTTATCTGGCGGCCTCAACGTGACAAGCAGCCAAAGCAATCGCAATGAAGTGGTCCTCGAACTTCCGCAAAACCTTTGTTCGGACAAAAAAGTCTGCAATATAGTCTCCCTCGCTCCAAAGGGGAATGAGCGGGCCGTGCCTTTGCGAAAAACGGCTTAGCTGAAGTCTTTTTTCTTGGTAGATCACCTGGTGTGATCTGTTTGTTTTAAGCGTCGTTAGTAGTTGGTGTAAAAATGGAACCGCAACAGGCTCGTTTGACATTTGCCGCCTTTTTGGCGCTCTCGGGGTTTATCATTTTTAACGCCCTGTTTATGCAAAAAGATGCAGGATTTATGCTGCGCGTTAGTGTTGATCGCGCCCTGCTCAAGGTAGATGCGAGCGATGAGGCTACGGCTTTGGGCAGCAATCATTCCTTTGTGGGCGACAAGTTGCATACCGCTATTCGGCGCGAACTTTCCCAGCTCCAATATTTTCCTGGTAGTCGGTCAAGCAGACTTGACAGGCGTCTTGACGCCATGACTATGGGGGCGATCATGGCATATCAATATGATCGCGGTCTGCCTGTGAACGGACTGGCCAGTGATGCTTTGTTGAAGAGCTTGTTATTTGGCGCCACGAAAGCGGCAGGCCAACTAAAAACCACGCCACAAATGGGATCTGAAACGCGTCAACTGGTTGCTGAAATTCAAGGTATTTTATCTGCCAAGGGGCACTATGGTGGGAAAATAGACGGTATTTTCAAAGGTCGAACCATAGAAGCCATAAAGCGTTTTGAGCGCCACGCCGGGCTCCCAGTGACTGGCCGGGTATCTGGTTTGCTGGTCCAGGAATTGACCCGCCTGACAGGTGTTGCTTTCAGCGCTTCCCAGAAATAACTGTTTTTATTGCATTTATTTAAAATGAGCTCTTGCTCGCAGCACGGCGAATCAGCCATTCCTTTTTCATGCGAGTGAAAACTGAAATTTGGGTGAAAGCTTATTTGCGCCGTTGCATGAGCGAAGGCTGTGCGGGATATATCATCGCGTCAGGTGACGATCACGCCGGAGCCGTGTTTATTCATATTGATAATCTTGATGGCGAACACTGGCTCTATGGGCCAGCTCCCGCCGGCATGGCTGAGACCAATGACGAGCGCCGCTGGTGCTCATGCTTTTCCCAATCACCCGTCACGTCGGAGCAAACTGCAAACTATCTTGCCGATCAAAAAAGATATGATCCAGATCTATGGATCGTTGAGCTCGAAGACAAGCAGGGGCGTCATTTTCTCGATGACCAACTGGTTGAGTAAACCTGATAGTCGTAAAATGCGGTCAAAAACCATATTCAGGTCCCGTTCAGACTGCATTCATTATGTATTTGTTAATAGCCTATAGAGCTTAATGGATAACAGAGAGTGGTGTTGAATAGAAGACATAGAGAACCAGTTGAAGGATGTACAAGCATCGCGCAAGGTTCTGTGGAGATAAAAATGGCTAATATTATTCAGTTTCCCATCGACCGGGTGAACAGTGCAAAGAGTGTTAAAACGCTTTCAGGTACAACTGCGGAAATCATTATTTTCCCAGGTATCAGATTTGAGCATCATGGTGTCAGTTTTGCGGTCGCAAAATAGGGTCTGCCAGGTTTTCTCGCGTTCTTTGTTCGATCCTCTCGTCAGGATCATAAATTTTGAGATGAACTGAACTCGCAGCTTTATGCCGGGTTCGGTTATTTTCCTCATCGTCTTTTTCTGGTATTTCGTCGTGGACGGACAAGCCGTTTCCAATAGGGTATGCGTGTTGATCACGGATATTCAATAGGGTGCCGCATTCCAGGAGGCTTATCAAGGCGTGCAGGACAGACCAGCTACCATTTTTTCATATTGTTTGTTGGCGGCGATGGCTTTTGGCATCGCTGGTTGCTCTGATCAGGGCGACTATGGACGCCCTGACCCCTCCTTGTTTTCCAAAACCTATACCAGTTCCATCGCATCAGTCCGCCATTATCTGGGGGAAGAACGGGATTATGACTTGCCTCTGACGGCCAGCGAAGATGCTTTGCGCATCCGCGCTCTGGATATGGCATCCATTCGAAACATCGGTATTGTGACCCAGTTTCGTCCGGCGCCCAGTGGCGACGGTTTTGCGCGTGTTGCTGCGCTCATTGCGGATGTGAAGGTGGACCACCAGCGGTTCTCACACTTTGTAGAGGCTGCCAAAAAGGTCATGGCGATCGATGAGGCACGTGCCGACCGGTTAAGGGGTCTGGATGCGTTGACGGCACGAAGACAGTCTTTGGCTGCCAATGAGCGGCGTGGTCGCAATGATTTGCTGATCAGAGAGGGCGTGCGCAGCATGCGAGAGCGCTCAGCCGAATATCGCGAGCAATTGATGCATCTCCCGGTCGAGTGGCCTGAGGTACCTCTTGGTGAGCTACAATCAGCATATGAACGCTTCCACGAGGAGGTGGTTTTGTTTCATGGCGAAATCGATCAACGTGCTCATTTGAGGCTGGGTGATAGCGCCAGACAATCCAGAAAATAAGTTTTATCGCGAACGAGATGCTTGCTGATCAAAGGTGATGGGGCGGCAAAAAGCCTGTTCTAGAAGTGTCGAAACTTCGACTGCGAAGGCTGGCTTGGGAACGGGGGCACGAATGACGATCATTCCCGTTTTGGCAGGTGCTGCAACCGTTATCTCCCGCAACTCAATTTTGCCGGCGGACCCCAGATTTTGCTCTTCCTGCTTTTCATTATCGATGGTTTTATCGATAACTACCAACAGGTTGACGGCTTTGCTTTGCACGTCCCGGCCACTGATCACATAATAGTTTTCACCGCGTTGCGAATATAGGGCGATGGACCATAAATCATTTGGCAGGGGGGCACGCAATTGCAGCGGACCGTCTGAGAGGTCATAGCGGCAGATCGCATATCGGACATCGGGTGCCATGAAGGATATGGGGGAAGGGCTTTGCGTAGATGGTTTCAAAATGGCCAGTTCATTTAGTTTGGTACTGTCTTCAAGGCGCGACCAGGCATTGCCCTTTGAGACATATGGCATGATCAGTATTATGCAAATATGAACCGCTGCACCGAACACGATGAGCGTTGCTATTTTGAAAAGAAGCTGTGATATGGGAATCTTTAGTGACAATCCAGCCTCCTGATAATGGGCAGGTTTTGTTCGATGGAATTACTGCGCTGGGCATCTTTACTGGCATGAATACCATACAGGCGCAGCATCAGGGTCAGGTCAGCCTCACCGGAAATCTCAATCCAGTTTCCAGGGCGTGCACGTTGCGCAAGATTGATTGTGAAACTACCATTTTCAAAGCGTAGCGCCGAGCCACTATTGATCGATGATCGGGCACTTTTATTCTTGATATGTCGGCCGTCGGACGTATAGACGGCCAGCGACCACCAGTCTGAATCCAGTGGTTTGCCAGCAAGCGCATAATCGCAGTCCGCGGCAATTTTCTCGCCCTCACTATCGTGAGTTGCAGAGAAGTAAAGAGCGTTACTGGAGGTGATCGGCAAGCGGCCATTGCGCGACATATGGGCAAGTGTATAGGGGTCGGCACCCACATCCCCATCATGGATCCACAATTGCCATGATCCGGTTTGCGATGTTGTCAGGGCGGAGCCGTTTTCAATCATGTACCAGGCCGAAACCGAGCCAATCGTGATACCGCCCAGAATGAACAGCGCAATGCGGCCAGCGAACGCCAGTAGGGGCGCATGTCGATAGCGGCGAATCCTGTTTTTTAAATATAGTAACCGGCTTTTCATTGCGACGTTTCGTTTACCTGTGTCAATTCATTGATGCCGCTAGCGATTTGTTTTGCTGGCATTGGCTTAATATCAGTTACTGATCACGAGTGACCGGGGGCTCCAGTGCTGCTCTGTTTCGGCTTTTTGTCGCGAGCAGCGGCTTGGCATCTTTCATCATTTTTGCGATAGTATCGAGTACGGCCTCGGTTTTCTTGGGCAAGCCCCGTACGGCGCCGATTTGGCTGGAAAGATTGGGATTGGCTTTGCGCTGTGCCTTCATGCGGCGCACATTGGCAATTTGTTGCGGATGAATGGCCAAGCCGGGCAGTTTGGGGATATCGGGATTGAGATGAGCCCTTGACATATAATCGTGCCAGGCCATGGCTGGCATGGAGCCGCCTGTCACGCGGTTGGTTTTACGCCGGTAATCGTCATTTCCAAACCATACACCGGTCACATATTTGCCGGTAAAGCCCATAAACCAGGCATCTGAAAAACTTGATGTTGTACCGGTTTTACCTGCTGAAGTTGTAAAGTCGAGGCCAGCCCGTCGCGCCGTCCCTCCAGGAAGGACAACCCGTCCCATCATAGAGACAAGATAGGCAACGTCTTTTTTCTTGTATATGCGTTCCAAAGGATTTTTATTTCGATCACGAGCGTAGATGATCCGATCGGAAGAATCTGATATTTTTGTGATGCCATAGGGTTTGGCGCGTAGGCCGCCATTGGCGAAACTGGCATAGCCTGCCGTATGTTGCAGGACTGTCACGCCCTGATCCCCAAGCGCCATGGAACAACTTGGCCTTATGTGCATGATGCCGGCTTTTTTCAGGTTTTTTATGACTTTGTTCCGGCCATATTTAAGAGATATTCGCACAGCAACGGTATTGATTGATTTTTGCAAAGCAAAGGCTAGGGGAATGCGTCCTCTATATCGGCCGCCATAGTTTTTTGGGGACCATCGATTGCAATAGATAGGACCATCCAGAATGCGCGAATTTGGTCTCATGCCGTTTTGGATGGCGGTCAGGTACACATAGGGTTTTATGGACGAGCCAGGCTGCCGTAACGATTGGGTGGCGCGGTTAAACTGGCTGCGGCCATAATTTGTGCCGCCGACAATGGCTCGTACCGCACCGTCAAGTTCAAGTGAAACCATGGCGCCAGCGCTTATGCGCTTGGATTTGCCATAGGTACGGATGATGTTTTTGGTAATCTGTTCAGCGGTGCGCTGTAAATTTACATCAACGGTTGTCTTGACCTTCAAGACATAGGAGTTTTTCCCTTTCATCAATCGCTTGACTTCAAGAAATGCCCAGTCGAGGAAATAGTCCGGGGTATATTGCTCCGGGCGCTGCTTGACTACAGCAGGATTGAGGCGGGCTCCATGAACCTGGCCTTCGGTCATAAAACCCGCTTGCACAAGATTGGTCAAAACCTCATTGGTACGAACTTTTGATTTGCCGGGATTATTGTGCGGTGCGTAGGTGGTGGGTGCTTTGAACAAACCACCAAGCAGAGCAGCTTCTGCAAGGGTTACATCACGAACTGACTTGTCAAAATAAAATTGTGCTGCGGCCTCAACTCCAAAAGTACCACCGCCCATATAGGCCCGGTCGAAATACATTTTGAGAATTTCGTCCTTGGATAGATTGGTCTCGAGCCAAATGGCCAAAAATGCCTCCTTGATTTTTCGGTCAAGGGTCCGCTCTGAGGTCAAAAACAGGTTTTTTGCCAACTGCTGGGTGATGGAGCTGCCGCCCTGTACGCTTTCAGACCGGATATTGCTGATAAGTGCCCGCAGGGTACCAATCAGATCAATGCCAAAATGGGTGTAAAAGCGCCGATCCTCGGTCGCCAGAGCCGATTTGATCATATGGTCGGGAATTTCAGACAGGGGTACCGCGTCGGAGTGCAAGACCCCGCGTGTGCCAATTTCATTGCCATATCGATCAAGGAAGGTGACGGCATACTGACCGCTGGTGCGCCATGTCTCATTGATTTCTTCAAAGGCCGGCATGGCAAACATCAACAAAACCATGAAACCTGCGGTGCCAAGCGTCATGCCCTCGGAAAACAGTTCGGCAGAAAATTTGCCGACCCCAGAGACATTAAAGCGTGAGAAAAACGTCGAGTAATTACTCCAGCCGTTTTTGATCGCCGACCAGGATCTCTCAGGCAATTGCCCAATACGTTCATCAAGCCAAATCAAGTCTATCAAGTCAGATCCCCAAAATCAGTTATGGTCTGCCAAAGTGCGTCCGGTCCATCGCCTGTCAACAAAAGTGACTTAACGCGCCATCTCACCTATCACTTAAAGACTAGTATATATGGGCGGTAAGCGAATTCGTCCAAACAGTCAAGAAATGCACTTGCAAGGCAAAAATTAATTGGCCAAAAAACTTGAGTTCAAACATGGTTTCAAGGCATCTATGGCAAATATTAGCGGACATCATTGTTGAGGGAAAGATAGGATTGTCAAATGGCAGAATTAAGAGCAAAATTCTGGGAGAACCTGCCGCTTGGCGAACTGAACGAGGCGGAGTGGGAAGCCTTGTGTGATGGTTGTGGACTGTGCTGTCTCGTCAAGCTCGAAGATGAAGACACCCAGCAGATCTATTTCACCAATCTTGTTTGTTCCTTGCTGGATTGTGAGGCATGTCGCTGTTCTGACTATAAAAACAGGCATGAAAAAATGCCGGACTGTCGTCCCATTACCATGCAAACGCTCAACGAAATTGAATGGCTGCCTCCCAGCTGTGCCTATCGCTTGCGCGGCGAAGGCAAGCCCTTGTTTGCATGGCACCCCCTTGTTAGCGGAGATAAAGACACTGTTCACAAAGAAAAAATTTCCACACGTGGTTGGACGATCAGTGAAAAAGGCGTGCCCATTGAAGACTATGAAGACTATCTGGTGGGCGATCCATTCGCAAAAAATAGGAATAAAAACAAAAAATAGGAAAATAATCCTTGACACCGTCACGCTGTTTGTGTAGGTTCATGGTAGATCAACAATGGTGCGAGGGGATTTCGTCCCCAAGCGGGTGTCGAGCGGCCTTACGGTTTGAACGACAACTATTCGCCACAGATGATTTTCACATATTATTTTATCAGTGACAAAGAACTCCAGGGCGCAGCCAAGGCAAGGCCGAGCGGCCGCGCGGTGTTGCCCGCCCTTAGTCCTCAAACAAAAAAGCGGCAGGGCAACTAGAAAGCAGGCCTGAGCGTAGCGAGGAATTGCGTGAGCAAAAAACAAGTAAGCGGCCGGGATCGGGTATCCCGGCTTTTTTTATGGCTGGATGAAAAACTTGAATTTCTTGAGTGCCGTCATTTGCAAACAGATGAGCCGCTCACATCAGCTGAACATGAAAAGGATGCGCGAACCATGATTTCCCTCATCCGGGTCTATGAAAAACTCGTGGAGATGACAGAACGTCTTGATCAAAAAACGCAAGGCGAAAGCCAGGACGTCAAGGGTTACGACCCCGTCGAGACGGAGCAAATGCGCCTTGAAATTGCGCAACGCATTGAGCGCTTGCAACGGCAAAGCGAACAGCAATGCGAAACTTCTGGCAAACCTGCGCGATGAGCAGCTGGTCAATATTGCTTTTGATTGGCAGCTTTGGGCGCGAGAAGATCAATTGCCGCCCCTTGGTGACTGGCATACCTGGCTCGTGCTTGGCGGCAGAGGCGCTGGCAAAACACGTACCGGGGCTGAATGGGTGCGCGGCATGGCTCTTGGTCTGCCGGGTTTTTCTGACAAACCGGTTGAGCGCATCGCCCTTGTTGGCGAAACCCTTGATGATGTGCGTTCGGTGATGATCGAAGGGGACTCTGGTCTGTTGGCCATTCACCCCAAAACAGAGCGCCCACATTTTGAAAGCTCGAAACGATTGCTCACCTGGCCCAATGGTTCCATTGCGCAGATGTTTTCGGGTAATCGGCCGAATGGTTTGCGCGGCCCCCAGTTCGAAGCTGCCTGGTGCGATGAGTTGTGCAAATGGCGTTATCCGCAAGAGACCTGGGATATGCTGCAATTTACGTTGAGGCTCGGCCAACAACCACGCCAGATCGTTACGACGACCCCGCGTCCAATTGCTCTGCTAAAGCAACTAGTCAAAAGCGAGGGGCTACATATTGATCGCAGCACAACCCGCATCAACAATGCCTTTTTGGCGCCAGATTTTGTGAAACGAATTACTGAGCAATTTGGTGGCACGCGGTTGGGGCGCCAAGAGCTGGAGGCGGAAATTCTTGATGATCGGATCGACGCCTTGTGGCATCGTGGGCAGCTTGATCAGTTGCGACTGCGTCAGGCGCCAGAGCTGTCACGCATCGTCGTTGCGGTTGATCCACCGGTGACCTCGCATGAAAAGTCGGACGCTTGTGGCATCATTGTTGCGGGTCTGTGTGAACAGGGCCGCGGCTATGTGCTGTCAGATCAAACCTTGAGCAAAGCGTCGCCGCTCACATGGGCGCGCGCCGCCGTTAATGCTTTTCACCAATTTGAAGCCGACCGCATTGTCGCCGAGGTCAATCAGGGCGGCGAAATGGTTGAAACGGTGATCCGGCAAATCGAGCCATTGGTTGCCATCACATCGGTGCGGGCAACGCGCGGAAAATATATCAGAGCAGAACCAATAGCAGCTCTATATGAACAAGGTCGGGTGCACCATGTGGGCTCCTTGCCTTTATTGGAAGACGAATTGTGCGACTTTGGGCCTGGTGGTCTGACCAGCGGCAAAAGCCCGGACCGGCTCGACGCACTTGTTTGGGCGCTCACCGATTTGATGCTGATGGGCGGTGCTGAACCAAGAGTGCGCAAACTGTAATGTCCGTCACTAAGAGATCATTTAAACGGAGTGCAAAATAAATGCCGTCTTTTTTTACAAAACTGTCCAGCTTGTTTGAGCAAAAACAAAGTGCCACCGGCAAATTGATTGCGATGCAAAGTGCTGGTGCGCCGGTTTGGACGCCGCGCGATTATGCAGCGCTGGCGCGCGAAGGTTTTGCGCAAAATGCCATATGTTATCGCTGTGTGCGCATGATTTCGGAAAGCGCGGCTTCGGTTCCCCTCAACCTTCTGGAGGGCAAGCAGGTGCTAGATGAGCACCCGCTTCTCACATTGCTCAAACGTCCCAATAGTGTGCAATCAGGGCGTGATTTGCTCGAAGACTGGTACGGACATTTGATGGTGGCAGGCAATGCCTATCTGGAATCTGTTCGCCGTGACGACGAAGTGATCGAGCTGCATGTGCTGCGCCCCGATCGTATGAAAGTGGTGCCTGGCAGTGACGGTTGGCCCGAATTTTATGAGTATGATGTGGCCGGGCAGCAGATGCGCTTTCATCAAGGCGGGGAGGGGCAAAAACCCATTTTGCATATGTCCTTATTTAATCCGCTTAACGATCACTATGGCATGAGCCCGATCGAAGCGGCCGCCTTTGGCATTGATATTCATAATGCGGCGGGCAGCTGGAACAAGGCGCTGCTTGATAATGCGGCACGGCCGTCCGGAGCGCTGATTTATGACGCCAAGGATGCCAGCTTGAGTGTCGAGCAGTTCGAGCGTCTAAAAAATGAACTGGAGAGCGCTCATCAAGGCGCCAGTAATGCGGGGCGTCCCTTGTTGCTTGAGGGTGGGCTTGACTGGAAGCCCATGGGTTACTCACCGCGCGATATGGATTTCATTGAAGCCAAATGGGTGGCGGCAAGAGAAATCGCTCTGGCCCTTGGCGTGCCGCCCATGTTGCTGGGAATTCCTGGCGACAATACGTATTCAAACTATGCCGAGGCCAACCGAACCTTTTGGCGCCAAACAGTGTTACCGCTGGTCAATCGCACAAGTAGCGCGCTGACCAATTGGCTCGATGAGACGTATGGAGATGGTATTGTCCTGAAACCGGATCTCAATAATGTTGAGGCATTGGCATCAGAACGAGAGGCTCGTTGGCAGCGCATCGCCAAAGCCGACTTTTTATCGATCAATGAAAAACGTGAAGCGCTTGGTTATGGCCCCGTTGAGGATGGAGAGCAAATGGGATGATCGTTAGATTGATCGCGACAGAAAAAAACTCTCAATCGTCATCACCAGGAAAGGTCAAACCAGACCCAGTGATAACGATGAGAGCCATTTAAAAAACCGACGTTGAATTTACTTTTCTTCCAACTGGTCGATGAGTTTTTTCCAGGTCAGTTTTTTACCATTCTTTTTTGGCGTTTTACCTTTGCACCAAACGATGCCGCCTTTTGTGACATGAAAATCGCCTTGATGTTTGCCGTCATTATCTTTGACGCCAATTTCAATACCCGCCGAACCAACTTCTTGATTCACGGCGAGGTCTTTGATGTTGAGTTTCATTTTGAAAGTCCCGTTCTTTTTTATGTGTGTTGTACGAATCATGTTGCGTGCACACGCACATTAGAAAAACTGTTCATGCAAATCAATACAAGCCGACAATACAACAAGCGCCCTGTGGATTTCATTGGCACTACATCGCGCGTTCAAACAATGATCGCAGATATATTTATGACCTGAAATAAATTTGGATTGAACTCTTCAACTCAAAATTTTTTTTAACTTCATCAAAGAGTATTGGAAAACCATGAACTCGTCCGACCAACAAATTGAGTGCGAACAAAAGTTCTCACCCCTTGATTTCAAAGGCATAAATGAGGATGGCAGCTTTGAAGGTTACGCCAGCCTTTTTGACAAAGAAGACATGGGTGGCGATATCGTTGCCAGGGGAGCCTTTGCTTCAAGCCTAAAAAATCGAGGGCCGAGCGGTATTCGCATGCTGTTTCAACACGACCCTGGCGAACCCATTGGTGTCTGGCGAGAAATTAAAGAAGATGTGCGCGGTTTGTTTGTGCGCGGCCAATTATTATCCCAAGTTGCCAAGTCGCGAGAGATATTGGCGCTGATGCGCGAGGGAGCGCTGGATGGTTTGTCGATCGGTTTTCGCACAATACGTGGCAAGTCAGATCGTAAAAACGGCACGCGCCGATTGTTGGAGGTTGATTTGTGGGAGATCTCCATTGTGACATTTCCTATGTTGCAACAAGCAAGAATTAGCAGCGTAAAAAGCGCAGCCTTGCCAACCATGAGAGAATTTGAGCGCTGGCTCGTGCGGGATGCCGGGTTTACGCGCTCCAATGCCAGGGCGGTGATCCGTTCTGGATTTAAAAAACTTGCCAGCAAGCAGGACGCTGCCGGTGAAGAAAATGAGCAACTGGTTGGTGCTATGCGCCGAGCGGCTGGAATGATGAAAAGGAAATATAATGACAGACTATGAAAACAAGGCGGCGTCCGGCACAGATGTAGCGGGGGCGTTTGACGAGTTTATGGAAGCTTTTGAAGAGTTCAAAAGCACCAATGATGAACGGCTTGAACAGGTTGAAAAGCGTGTCAGCACCGATGTGGTGACCGAGGAAAAACTGGCCCGTCTCAACAAGACCATGGACCAGATCGTTGCCAAATCAGCGCGCCCGCCTTTGTCTGGTGGTGCACCTGGTTCTGTTGCTGGCCTGCAGCACAAATCTGCTTTTGACACTTATATGCGCAAGGGCGATGCGGCCAATCTGCGCGCTCTTGAAGAAAAGGCCCTATCAGTTGGTTCCGACCCAGATGGCGGTTATCTCGTACCAAGCGAGACGGAAAGCGCTGTGATGCGTTCGCTGAAAGATATTTCCCCCATTCGCGCCATTGCCGGTATCAGGCAAGTTTCTGGCACCAGTTTCAAAAAACCGTTTTCCATCTCGGGACCTGGAACTGGCTGGGTGGGGGAAAGCGCAGCGCGCCCCGAAACCACATCGCCAAGTCTGGCCGAGCTGACTTTCCCGACCATGGAGCTATACGCCATGCCGGCGGCCACATCGACATTGCTCGATGATGCAGCGGTGAATGTGGATGAATGGATTGCCGAAGAGGTGCGCATTGCATTTGCGCAGCAAGAAGGTACCGCCTTTGTCTCTGGCGATGGCATCAACAAGCCAAAAGGATTTTTGTCCTATGCTAAAGTTGCCAATGACAGTTGGACCTGGGGCAATCTTGGATATGTTGCCACTGGTGTTGATGGGGGCTTTGCGGTCACTAATCCATCCGACAATCTCATCGACCTTATATATAGTGTCAAATCTGGCTATCGCGGCAACGCCCATTGGGTCATGAACCGGTCGACGCAGGCACAAATCCGCAAGATCAAGGATGTTGATGGCAATTATATTTGGCAACCTGGTACAAAGCTTGGTGAAGCATCAACCCTGATGCATTTCCCTATCACGGAAAGTGAAGACATGCCGGACATCGCGTCCAATAGCAGCTCAATCGCCTTTGGTGATTTTGGCCGCGGTTATCTCATTGTCGATCGTATCGGTTTGCGAGTGCTGCGAGACCCTTATAGCTCCAAGCCTTATGTGTTGTTCTACACCACCAAGCGTGTTGGCGGCGGCGTGCAGGACTTCGATGCGATCAAGCTGATGAAGTTCGGGGTGTCTTAAGATATCTCACGGCTATTCGCGCGTTGCGCGGCCTCCGATGGGGCGCGCTACAGCGCGGCGGCCAGTCGGCCTTGTCTTGGCGGGTACACCTGCGGAGTTCTTTTTCTATTCTACTATCCTGTCTAGGAAAAAGAATTCCGATGTACTCATCGGCAAGGGCGACTGCCCGTCGAGCTTTGCTCGCCTGTCGGAGGCCCGGCGTTAGCCGGAATAGCCGAGAGACAATTATTGCCCGCTTGCGGGCAATGAGGGGAAGCGGGGGTGTTCCCTCCCTGCCACGCCCGCTTCCCCATTTTTAATCTGGATGCTTTTTAAAACCTGAAGGAATGTATCATGGCGCTTGTTTTGATAACTGGCCCAGCACTTGAACCGGTTTCGCTGGACGAGGTCAAGGCGCATTTGCGGATTGATCATGTGGATGAGGATGTGTTGCTGGCATCGCTTGTCACGACGGCGCGTATTCATCTGGAGACCATGCTAGGTCTTTCGTTTATTACACAAAACTGGACGCTGGTATTGGACAAGTGGCCAGATGTGCCGAACATCTTCCTGCCACTTGGCCCTGTGCAGCAAATTACCGGTGTCGCTCTTTATGACACGAATGATCAGGCCACGGTGATCGACACCGCAAGCTATGCGCTTGACGCGATTTCTGAGCCCCCTCGTCTGGTGTGGCGCGCCAGCTTGCCAAAGCCTGCGCCAGAGCGTTCTTATAACGGCATCGAGATTTCCCTGACGACAGGCTTTGGCTCAAGCATTTTCGATGTGCCACAGCCATTGCGCCAGGCGAT
>JAJRQA010000031.1 GCA_024280475.1 Alphaproteobacteria bacterium | reverse complement strand
TGGTTGGGTCAAAACCGGTGGATGAGTTCGGTTTAACATGGGTTTGGTAAATACACGGAGAATTGCCATGGCGGTTGCTGCCTACAAAATTGAGACGAATATCAACGAGGAAAAACTGAGCGAGGACGAAGTCCGCAACTGGCTCCATCAGCAGGCAAAGATGTCGGCGGACAGATCATTCACGGTAACCCAGCGACAACTGGCCACCACCTGGGGCTGGTCAGTGGCGTCTGTGCGTAATCTTCTGAAATCGATGAAAATGGCCGGAATTTTGAGCCGCGAAGTTTTGCCGAATAATGGTGGCACGCGCTTGACTATTGTCGAGCGGGGACACGGATCGGTTGTGCGGTTGCCAGTGCCCATCAGAAGTCAGGCTGTCAAAAGTGACAGTGGCTTGTCTGCGTGGTCGCTGGCGGACATTGAGAGCATTCAAGTGCGTCCTTCAAAATCTCTGACCGACAAGCTGGCGATTGCTTACCACGGCATCATTTACGACAGGCCCGGGTTTGAGCACTGCGGTGTCCAGCATCTGGAATTGATCGAGCAGGCCTTGTTTCCTGATATGTGCCCCTCGCTGCAGCAGGCTGCGTGAAGTCGAGTTAGTGCGGGGCGGGGGAGCAGTCGGTGGGGTCACAATTGGCTCCCCGCCGCATGGTGGTGAGTTGCGTTTTGAATTGAGACAAAGCGGAGCGAACCATGGTGCAAAACATAGCGGAAATGCGCGAGCGGATCGAGGAGCTGGAGGCCGAGTTGGCCTACAGCAATGGGGTGATCTCAACGCTGACAGAACATGAGACGGTGTTTCCGCTGCATTGGAATCTTGGCTTAACCGAGACACGCATTCTTGCGGCCATGGCGCAAAAGGGCGGCACGGCCTCAATGGAGGCGATCATCACGGCCGTCTACTGGATGCGCGACGAACCTGACCGGCCAGAGGAAGTGATCAAGGTGACTGTCGCCAGGATGCGTCGCAAATTGTGGAGCTATGCCATCAAGATCACGGCCGTCACGGGGGTTGGATACGGCATTGACCGGCGCACTGCGCTTCGGCTTAAAGCCGTCCTTGCCGGGGAGGGAGATCCTCTGGAAAGGCGCAAGCTCTGTCGCAGGAAAAAACAGAAAACGGCCGATCTGCCGGAGCTGCCATTATTCGATAGGGAGAAGCGCAATGACGTAGCGGCCTAAAAAGTAAAACCGCCCGGTTGGTGATCCAACCAGACGGTTTATCTAAAGCGCGGAGCGGGCCGGTGTGCAATTGGTCCCGAAACGCGAAAATCATCCACCCATTTCCTACCACGATTTTCGCCTCCGTACAACAAAAATGAATGAAGAATAAACAGCTGGCCGCGTGTTCGCGGACCGGGCACGGGGGATATTGTGCTTTCAAATCAAGCGATCAAAACCATAAATGGCAAACCGAAAAACGGCTTCACGGTGATAAAGAATTCAATGGCGCAGGACAGGGATTTGTCGTTGGAGGCGCGTGGGCTGATGCTCTATCTGCTCTCAAAACCCCGGGGCTGGAAGGTCCGTGTCGATGACATCGTGCAAAACTGCAGAGTAGGGCGCGACAAGGCCTACGGGCTGCTCAACGAGCTGATCCAGCTTGGCTATGTGATCCGCAAAAAGATCAGGAATTTTGGTCGATACGTCAAAACCGTCTATGAGTTTTTTGGTGAAAAGCGCGTACCACTTACTGGATATCAGCAAATGGCGCTGCCACTTCCTGAACTTCAGGAAAAGGCCCTAAACGCCCCACTTCCTGATTACACGGATACGGCTGAACCACTTCCTGAAAATCCGCACGCATATAAAAGAAAGAATTACATTACGACACGAAACGGCTGGCCCGCTGTCGTTCCTAATGTTTGTTTTTCTGGATTTATCGAACCGTCTACCGAAACAGAAACACAATCTCCACCGGCATCACCTCCGACCAAACGCTCAGAAACAGACAAGCGGATTGATCTGATGATCGAAAAGGGCGGGCAAGCGCTCTCTCCCAAACTGAAGAACCTGCGGGAAAAGGCTTATCAGGCGCTGACCTACTGGCTGGAGCAAGGCTGCGACTTTGAGCGCGACATCATTCCGGCCATCGTCGACCGGTCCTATGGACAGCCTCCGGCAAAGGCCGGGGGATGGGGATATTTTGATGCCGCTGTATCCGAAGCCAGAGCCATGCGCATGACACCAATGGCAGTGGTGGCAATTCCCGATACCAAGTCGACAGTCACTCCTTTTGACAATTCAACAAAGCCCGCCTGGAAGGTCGAGGAGGAGCGCAAGAAAGCGCAAATGGCTGCCTGTCTTGCTAAATACTCGAAAGATCAAGCCTTGAAGGGAATGGCGGCATGACTTTCGAACAGTTTGTGGATGAACTTGGACTTCATTTTCGACCACCCGACGATCCTGACCGCATTATTGTCGCCCTTGCCAAGCGCCTATCCATGGTCTCGCCGGATAGTTTGCAGGCAATCGCCGACCGGGTGATCGATACGCACAAGGGGCGCTCTTGGCCGAGTATCAACGAGATTATGGATGCCCTCAAGGCAGTTTCTGGCGCGGGTCAACAATCGGTGCCGAGCGCTAGTTGGCAGGCGCGGGTGAAACGCCGCCGGGTAAAAGCGGATGATGCTGCCGAAATGTTCATGACATTCAGCAGTGTTGCCGAAACAGCGAGAGAGGAGGGCTGGGCGCATGACCTAAAAGTTATTGCTGGTAATTTGGCCTTCAATTCGATGCGTGAAAGTGATGAGCCCCTTAGCCTTGAACGTATGGAGGCCTTTCTGACGCTCGACAACGATTTAGTTACCGCCAAGCGCCACCTGTCTCGAGGTAGAGGAGAGGAGAGGAGAGGAGAGGAGAGGAGAGGAGAGGAGTGACATTGTTCACAGGTAGGTACTAACGATGTCTTCACTGCTTTATTCTTATCGTGTATGCAAAAGAAGAAGAAGCTGGACTCGATTCGGCTGTGTGTGCTATTGATAGCGTGAGTACAAATAGTGAACATACTGACTAATGTCGAAGGGGGATGACTGTGAAAGGGGTATATGAATTTTTCGCAGGTGGGGGAATGGCGAGGGCCGGTCTTGGTCGCGAGTGGGACTGCTTATTCGCAAACGACTTTGATCCCAAAAAAGCTGCGACCTATTCCGCTAACTGGGGCGATGACGATCTCTTTGTCGGAGACGTAGCTACAGTGTCCACCAGACAATTACCCGGTCAAGCAGATTTGGCATGGGCTTCATTTCCCTGTCAGGATTTATCTCTAGCGGGTGACTATGTCGGTTTAAATGGCACGAGATCAGGCACTTTTTGGCCCTTTTGGAAGCTGATGCGTTCACTTATGGCAAAGGGGCGCGGGCCTAAGGTCATCGTGCTTGAGAATGTTTACGGCGCTATCACCAGCAATGGCGGTAAAGATTTTCAGGCGATTGCCTCTGCGTTTTCTGGAGCCAATTATACTTTTGGCGCCATGGTTCTGGATGCTCGTCTGTGGGTACCGCAGAGCCGTCCAAGACTATTTTTTATTGGTATTCGAGATGATATTTCGATTCCCCCAGAACTCTGCGGAGAAATATCAAGTGACTGGCATCCCAAATCATTGGTAGCGGCCGCTGGTGGTATGTCTCAAAAAGCCAAAAATCGGTGGGTTTGGTGGAACTTGCCAGTGCCGAAAAAACGGCGGCAGGGGTTCATTGATATTATTGAGAAAAAACCTACTGGTTGTGACTGGCATACTAAGCGCGAAACCAAATATCTGATTTCACTGATGGCTCCAAGAAATTTTCAGAAGCTTCAAGATGCAATCGAAATGACCAAGGCCAAAAAAACGTGCATGGTTGGTGGTGTTTATCGCCGTACGCGGAACGGCCAGCAACGAGCAGAAATACGGTTTGACAATATTGCCGGGTGTCTTCGTACACCTTCAGGTGGTTCATCACGTCAAACCATCATGCTTGTCGAAAAGGGCGCCGTTCGCAGTCGTTTACTTTCTCCTCGTGAGGCGGCCCGCCTCATGGGGTTGCAAGATAGCTATCTGTTGCCTGAGCGTTATAATGAGGCTTATCATGTTTGCGGTGATGGCGTTGTTGTACCTGTCGTCCGGCATTTGGCTGAAAATATAATTGAACCAATCCTCGAGAGTGCCGATACGATTTCTCTTGTCGCCGCAGAATAAAACAATCATTCAGACCATTTTCTTGTATGCGTCCCATCAAAATGAATTGTCCTACAGGGAATTTACGGCATGCCAGAAGATCGCAATCCAGATTCAGTCAACTTTCCCCCATTTGAAACTGAGGACTTGCGTAAAAACCTCACTATATTCTTGGATACCCTGGTACTCGACCCTGAGACCGGCGAGGATCGAAAAGTGGGAAATTTCAAATGGGGTGTTTATGCTTTTTTTGATTATGATGGCGAGCCGATTTACGTAGGTCAAACAAATGAGATGTTGCGCACTCGCATCCGGCGTCATCTGACGAACCAACGGACCGATGCCGTTGCTATGTCAGTGCTCGATCCATTCGAGGTCTACAAGATCAAGGTCTGGCCGCTTCCAAAATTCCAAAATACCGGAGGTAAAGATAAAAATGCCAAGGCGCACCTGGATGCCTTGGAGTATTCTGTCTATAAGCAGGCGATCACAGAGAGCCATTTTGGGGCGGTATTGAATGAAAAAGACCCCCCATTGCCGACATTGGAAATCGAGATACCGCCGTCTTTTGAGCACTGTATTGTTTCCAAAAAGGTGAGCTCAATCAGATCCCATCCTGATTTTAGGATTGCACGACGGGCTCTTGTCATCGGACGCTTGGCCCAGGTCATTTCAGAACGCAAGGTGCAGGTTGGGCTACGGCGCGTGTTGTTGACGCAAGCCAAGCGACTTCAATGGCTGACGCAAAGGCGATATCTTGCATTGGGAGGGAAGGCGAAGGTGGAAGGCGATAGTGATGATGACTGATTTTCGCTGTTGCGATTTTTATCTGACATCGCTTAATATATTCTCATTCGGCACAAAAAAACAAATCCCCATAACGAATCTTCCAAGAACTCAGTCCATTTTATATTATGCAAAACAATACAAACATCCAGACCGAAGCAGACGCTATGCGAGAGATTGTGTCATGGTCAAGGTCAAGTGGTCGCCCCATTTGGCAGCGAGATGCACTTCGAAGGTTGGTTGCCAACGGTGAATTATTAGACCTTGATATTGAAGAACTCACAGCACTCTGCAAAAATGAAGCATTGCCAAATGAACCGCTTACTGAGGATCACGTCAGTGCACAGACTGTTGGTGCGCCAACAGTAGCACTTAAGAATGTGCGCGGCGTCCAGAACGTTAATGCTCTGGTTGAAGCTCAAACACTCAATTTCATTCCGATAGGTTTGACCATTGTATACGGTGACAATGGCGCCGGAAAGTCTGGTTATGTGCGTATTCTTAAACGCGCCTGTCGAGCCAGAACAGCACGTGGAAAAGAAGAAGCGATTCTTCCGAATATCTATGAAGATCAATCTGGTTCGCAGTGTGCTGAGATAGAATATTTTGCAGGAGCCCAAGTTCAGAAAGTGCAATGGAAAAATGGTGAACGCACTGCTGATTTACTATCAGAGATCAGCGTCTTCGACTCTCGTGCCGCAAATGTGCATGTCGAGGAAACGAACAATCTTGCGTACACTCCATATCCCATGAAGTTATTGGAACATCTTGCTAATGCCTGCAAGGCTATAAAGGACAAGATCGATATTGAAATCGCCGCCATTAAAGCGCAAACGCCTCAAAGTATATCAAAGCCAGCCTGTTCTGCTGAAACCGAGGTTGGTAGGCTCATCAAATCACTCAACAAAAATACTGTGCCCGGAATAATAAATAAGCTGGTAACTTTGTCAGGGGAAGAACTTGCTCGACTAGCCGAGCTGTCTTCTGACTTTGCACAGGACCCAAAGGTATCAGCGAGGCGACTTCGTGCTCAGAAAACTCGGCTGGAGGATTTGTGTGCCAAACTTAATGCGCTCGCCACAGCCGTATTGCCAAATAACGGGCAAAAGCTCAAGGAATTGTCGTTGGACCTCGAAACGAAAAGCGTGGCTGCAAGACTTGCCTCACAGGATTTATCAAATGACGAACCTCTGGACGGGGTGGGCTCCAAGACATGGAGAATTCTTTGGGATGCGGCCCGCGACTATTCGGTTACCGAAGCGTATCCAGCCTTGAACTTTCCGGTTTCAGGCGAAAAAGCCCGCTGTGTTTTGTGTCAGCAGGGTCTTGAACAAGAAGCAGCAATACGCCTCCAACGTTTCGAGGAATTTGTTAAGGACAAAACACAACAGGATGAAGCTGCTGCAAAACTGGGTCAAAAGGAATTCAGGGGTGAATTGGCGACAAAAGCAATGCCGCGCACTGATTTTCTCAAGGCAAAGTTGTTTCTCGCAGATGAGTATGGAAATCCAGATCTAGCGGTTGCTTTTCAAAAATATTTAGTTCAGGCGCAATGGCGTTTGCGTGCTATGCTCAATAAAAATGCCGATGTGGATCGTATTATCCCAAATATTGCCGATGTTGGTCTGGATGGCATTGTTGACGCACTGGAAACTCGTGCACAGGCACTATTGGCAGATGATGAAAGTGATGAACGCAAGGCACTACGAGCTGAGCTAGCCGAATTGAAAGATCGGCAATGGTTTGCTGGTATTAAGGATGATGTTCTTGCGGAGGTCGGTCGTCTGAAATCCATCGAAACTCTTACGAATGCATTAAATCGAGCAAGATCTGGCACTGTCACATCGAAGAACACGGGCCTGTCCAAAGTGTTGATCACAGAACGCTTGCGCAGACGCTTTGCGCAGGAGGTCGACCATCTCAAATTGGCCAATTTGGCTATCGAGCTGACACAAGCTGGTTCACAGCAAGGAATTTCTCGCTTTAAGGTTAGTTTGACCGGAAGCAAATCTGGAAATACGGGAGAAGTACTGAGCGAAGGTGAATACCGAGGCGTTGCGCTGGCAGGATTCCTAGCTGAACTTGCAACCAACAATAGCGACTCGGGTATCATTTTTGATGATCCAGTATCCTCGCTTGATCATCTTCACCGTGAAACTATTGCAGAGCGGCTCGCGGACGAAGGACGCAAGCGGCAGGTGATTGTATTCACGCATGACCTCCCATTTTTATTCTTGCTACGAAATGCATGCAGGCAGGCAGCAGATCCGTCCCAAAAAACTAAAATTGCTCTTCGTCATATTCAGAAAAAACAGGATAGACCCGGCTATTGCAGGAATGAAGCACCTGAAAAAGCGCAAAATGCGCATTCTAGGATAAAAACTATGCAGGCACATCTTGCCAACACTCGTATCCAGTATGAACAGGATCCAGACAGTACCAACTGGCTGATTACTGCGCGTGGCATCATCGATAGTCTGCGCCAGACATGGGAAACTGCTGTTGAGGATGCCATCTCGCCGGTCTTACGCACATTTTCTAGTAAGGTGAACACGAAGGGGTTTGCCAAACTCTCAGCTATTATTGAAGAGGATGCCGTGACGATGCGTCAGCACTATGGGAAATGCTCGGTTCTATTACATAAGACCTCTGATGCATTGAATCCTTCAGCCCCAACCCCTGAAACCATCAAGAATGAACTTGAGGCAATAGAAAACTGGTTGCAAACAATTTCTGACCGCCAAAGTCTGATAAACACCACTTGAACTGCTAATTTTTGTAGGATTATATCTATTGCAAATTACCATTTATCCATATGAAAATATTAATGAAAAACTCTCAGAATCATCCTGAGGGTTAGTTGTGTTGTTGAGCGTTTTTCAGGATTGGTTATGACGAGGGTTGTATGATGAAAAAACGAAATAAAACACGCACGAAGGCCGGAACCGTGCGCTCTATGGTGCCAGCGCCAGAAGTAATGCAGGCGCTGGAGCGACGGCGCAGGGCCTACCACAATATGCTGGATGAGATTTGCAAGGCGGCGCTGGGGTTGGATCTGTCAGGGCGCGATGGTACTCCATATCAAGAGGCGAGGATTGATGACGGTACAAAAGAACCTGCCAGGCGCAATGTCCGCAGCCATGCTTTTGATCTGATGGCTTCTAAAAAGCAGATCAAGCCGAACGAATGGGC
>JAJRQA010000030.1 GCA_024280475.1 Alphaproteobacteria bacterium | reverse complement strand
GTCAATAGCGAAGCACCTTGCACCGATTTGAACCCGCAATGGTGCAAGGTGCTGTCGCTATTGACACCCTACCCACAATGACGCGCCATTTATCGCTGGACAGGTCTATGAATGACCTCGCCGGTCAGGCCGCTTGCGCAGCGTGCGCCAAAGGCAAGCCCTTGGAACCCGGAGTTGGAGGAAGGATGAGATACCTATTTTGCACCTACTACCAGCCCCACACACCGTCATCCCAGCGGCCGAAAATAGCGAGCAGAATACCGATTACTAATCGGTGCGAGCACATTCCGTATAACGCTGTTCAAGCAAGTCAGGAATAAATTGTGTCAGGAAACTGTTTGCTTTTTTTACGTCGCTATGGGCACATGTCCCATCATGGACTAGTCTGCTTCTGACATTATAGGCGTGATCAAGTTTTGAAATCAAATCTTGAGCCTCTCCAAGATTTGGACACCTCTTGGTTTCTTCTTCTATCAGCTGTTTGAGACTCCTCAGGATTGATTCGTTTTTAAGTCCTTGCAGCTGACCAATAAAACATTTTCGCTCTTTCTTTTGATCGTCACTAAGACCTTCCGATGATAGATCGTTCGCGGCTTCAACTGCAACAGCAAGGACTTCTTGCAATCTACTGTTAATTTTAATTTTAATTTTAATTTTAATTTTAATTTTAATTTTACGAGTAAGCAGGGATTCGATGACAGTTATTAGCTGAACAACCCTAACTGTTTCAGTTTTTTCGAAATGCGATGTGGAATACAGCTGTGCAGCAAAAGCTAGCTTTTCATCTAAATAAAAACCTTCGTTGCTATCAAAAGAAAAACAGGCATCAAGCTCCTCACTAATCAACTTCCATGGCGAACTGATATACATTTCCGCATTTGGGGGAAGCATCTTAATGATATTTTTGTGCTCTGGATAAACAACAGCATGCTGACCATCGTAAATCCCATCAACTCTAGACCAACCTTGGTGTCGAGCAGCAACGGAAAGTGTATCTGTATCCGCGTTTTCGATATCAGGAGTCTTACTAACAGTTAATTCTGATAGAGCCTTAGGGAAATTGATTCCAACTTTCTTACGGATCGACAACCACAATAACGCTGATCTCAGCTTCGGGAAAAAAGATTGAGCTTCCGAGTTTGTGCTGAACCCTCGAACGGTAATCACATACCCGTTTTGGAAAGTCTCGACATGTATTTCTACTGACGAAACATCCATTTCGCCAGGAAGCGTATCAGGCATAATACGAAAGCCATCCGAAAATAACACGGGTACATAAAGGGAAAAACTGGGTTTCCCACTTCCCCGAGATCCTTTAACCAATTCAAAGACCATGTAATCTCCTCAACAAACTGTCAGCAATAATAGCTATGTCTCAATATGGTCAATTGAGTACAATAAATATAGACCTTTGATACAATAACTCACAAAGTCAACGTATACCCGCCCCTCAAAAACCAGGTTCCAAGGGCTCGCCCTTGGCGCTGTGCGCATCTGCGCTCAAACAGCGAAGCGATAGCGCAACAAAAAGAGACGCCTGACCGGCGAGGTCATTCCTTCGCTGCAGACAAAAAGGGCGGGGAAGCATTTGCTCCCCCGCCCCGTCAAATTCGATATATCACGTCCTACTGATGAGCGAGAACCGCCAATAGCAACAGCGCCACGATGTTGGTGATTTTGATCATCGGGTTGATGGCGGGGCCAGCGGTATCCTTGTAGGGATCGCCGACTGTATCGCCTGTTACCGCAGCGGCGTGAGCGTCTGACCCTTTGCCACCGAAATTACCGTCTTCGATATATTTCTTGGCATTGTCCCAGGCACCACCGCCGGATGTCATACTGATGGCCACGAACAGGCCGGTAATGATCACACCCAGCAGCATGGCGCCAACGGATGCAAAAGCCTGCGCCTTAGAACCAGAAATTCCCAGCATACCAAAATAAAGGGCGATGGGAGCCAGAACGGGCAGGATCGAGGGAACGATCATTTCCTTGATCGCGGCGACCGTGAGCATATCAACGGCAGCGGCATAATCAGGTTTTTCTGTACCTTTGAGGATGCCGGGTTTTTCCTTGAACTGGCGGCGGACTTCTTCGACGATCGCCCCAGCGGCACGGCCCACGGCCATCATGCCCATAGCTGCGAACTGGAATGGCAGCATGCCACCAAAGAACAGTCCGGCAACCACATAAGGGTTTTTCAAGGAGAAGTCGATTTCACCAATACCCGCGAAGTACGGGTAGAGGGTCGGGTTAGCGGCAAAATAATCGATATCTTGCGTAAAGGCTGCGAACAGCACCAGAGCACCAAGCCCGGCTGATCCAATGGCATAACCTTTGGTGACAGCTTTTGTGGTATTACCCACCGCGTCCAGCGCGTCAGTTGTCTTGCGCACGCCTTCGGGCAGATTAGCCATTTCAGCAATGCCGCCTGCGTTATCAGTGACTGGGCCAAAGGCATCCAGCGCCACAACAAAGCCAGCGAGCGCCAACATGGTTGTGGTGGTGATGGCGGTGCCAAACAGGCCAGCGACCATATAGGTCGAGATGATGCCAGCGATGATGATGATCGCGGGGATGGTGGTGGCTTCCATGGAAACCGCCAGACCCTGAATGACATTGGTGCCGTGACCGGTTTTGGATGCTTCAGCAATGGAGCGTACCGGGCGATAATTAGTGCCAGTATAATATTCCGTGATGACAATGATCAGTGTTGTTACCAACAGACCGATCACACCACAGATAAACAAACTCATGCCGGTGAAAGACAGCCCTTGCGCGACCAGAACTGTGTCCATGCCAATCAGTTTGTCAGTGACAAAATAAACGGCTGGAATAGACAAAAGACCCGCTGCGATGAAGCCTTTATACAAGGCTCCCATGATCGACTGGTTGGCGCCAAGGCGCACAAAGAATGTGCCGATGATCGAGGTCACTACACAAGCCGCGCCAATGGCCATTGGATAGAGCATCAACATTTCAATATTGCCAGCATTGGCAAAGAAGATTGAGGCCAGCACCATGGTAGCAACGATGGTCACCACATAGGTTTCGAACAAATCAGCAGCCATACCGGCACAATCGCCAACATTATCGCCAACATTATCGGCGATGGTTGCGGGGTTGCGGGGATCATCCTCGGGGATACCAGCTTCGATTTTACCAACGAGATCACCGCCAACATCCGCGCCCTTGGTGAAAATACCGCCACCTAAACGGGCAAAGATGGAAATCAGCGAGGCACCCAAGCCAAGGGAAACCAACGCATCAATGACCGTGCGTGAGGTTGGTGCATGTCCAAGAACCGTGGTCAATATGTAGTAATAAACGGCAACGCCCAGCAGAGCCAGACCAGCGACCAGCATGCCAGTCACGGCACCCGAGCGAAAAGCGATTTCAAGGCCCGCACCAAGCGAGCGGCTGGCAGCCTGGCAGGTGCGCACATTGGCACGAACCGAAACCAGCATGCCCACAAAGCCAGCAAGCCCAGACAAAAAAGCGCCAATGAGAAAGCCGATGCCCTGCAACATGCCAAGCAAATAGACCAGAATGACAAAGATCACCGCGCCAACAATGGCAATGGTTGTGTATTGCCGTGTGAGATAGGCGGTCGCGCCTTCCTGAATAGCGCTGGCAATTTCCTGCATGCGCTTATTACCGGGATCGGCAGCAAGGACAGAGCGACTGGCCCACACCCCATAAAGGACGGATAAAACGCCCCCTGCCATAATTAGATACATCACATTGTCAGTCATTCAATGCCCTCGTTTTTTCTTAAATTGGATTTTCATAAAGATACGACAGCCGTTGCCCTCCGCGCGGGACCGTGTACGAAACTTTTTACGACACATCACAAAAACTCACCGTGATATATATCAAGCCTGCGCTTTATAACAGGCTTGGCAGTAAATTCAAATATGATAATATTCATCAACACCCTATCGGCACGAGCAGTGCACGGCATTTAATGAAAACCTGCCCCTAAGGCACCGAACTCGCAATGGTGTTTTTATCGCGAAGATAGAGCCATACCACCAGTCCAAAACAGGCCGCAACGAAGGGAATAAGCGTCATATTGATGCCGCTCCAGCCTCCCCATTTCAATATGGGACCGGCCATCAGCGCCGCCAAAGCCACGAAACCAAACACCACGATTTCATTAAACCCTTGCACAAGCCCGCGTTCGCAGGGGCGATAACACTGGGTCAACAAGGTGGTCGCCCCGACAAATGACAGGTTCCAGCCCAGCCCCAGCAAGCCCATGGCAATCGCAAAACGCGATAGCTCCAAGCCGCCAACAGCGACAGAACCAGCCACCCCCAACAAAACCAGTCCTGTCAGCATAACGCGCTCAACGCCAAACCGGTTGATCAACTGACCAGTAAAAAATCCTGGCAGATACATGGCAAGTAAATGGATTTGAATGACAGTGGCCGCCTCGCCAACCGAATGATTGCACGCGATCATGGCAATGGGCACAGCGGTCATGCCAAACATCATGACGCCATGCGATATGGTACCGCTCAAAAGGGCGATTTTGATTTTGCTACCGCGCAATATCTCGCGCAGTGGCCTTGGCGTGTCGCCGGCGCGATTATCATAGCGGTGCACGGGGGAATGAGGCACATCGACAAAATACAGCACGACCATTGAAGCAATGGCCAGCACAGAGGCACCAAAAAACGCCCCCGCATAAAAGGCTGGAGCGAGCAGGTCTTTGGTCTCTAGCACAAATGTTGCGCCAAGTAGCGCCGATGCGAGCCCCCCCAGCATCACCCAGGACACCGCCTTGGGGCGAATACTCGCGCGTCCTGTATCGGCAGCGGCAAAACGGTAAAAATTGCCAAAGGCCTGATAAAATCCGGTAAATGCTGCGCTGACACAAAACAGGGTGAAGCTTTGCTGATAGATGGCATAAACACCGATCAAGCCGCCGATAAAACCAAGCTCTGCTCCCACCAAAAATCCGGCCCGACGGCCAAAGCGCTGCATGATCATGGAGGCTGGAAACAGCATTAATAGCGAACCGATGGAATATGCCGCAATCGGCATCGTGGCCAGTTCATCGCGCCCTGACAAACTCTGGCCGATAATGCCGCCAAGGGTCATCAGCACCACCGCGCCAAGCCCGTTCAGCCCATTGGCAATGGCGAGGATCACCGCATTACGGCGCGCCCGCGCATCATCAAGCTCGATGATCACCTCGCCATTTTCAAGTGAGCTTTGCAAAGCATCGCCGCACGCGCCATTACAGAACATTGAGGTCTCCAATTGTGGATTCAACCTGTAGGGTGCAACGAATTGCACCTTGGGCCAAAACACAAACACCTTCATTGGCCGATAAACCAATAGGCGCAATTTATTGCGCCCTACAATTAACGTTCAATATCACCAAAATGATCATAAGCACATTGAGCTAGCTCAAGCGGTTGCCCATCAGCATCAAGAACCTTGATGCCGCCTTGACGCTCGACAATCAATCCGATGCGCATCACATTTACCGCCTCTTGCTCGAACCGGTCAGCCAAAACTGCTGGGACGACTGCCAGCACTTCGTAATCATCGCCACCGGTCAAAATAGTTTCCAACAGATCAGGTTGTTGCGCAAGAGTTCTTGATGCTGCATCAGATAACGGCACCCGCGCCGCCTCAATAGTCCCACCTACATCAGATTCCGCGCACAGTTTGCCAAAATCGCCAACCAGCCCGTCAGATATATCCAGGGCGGCGCTGGCATAGGCGGCGATTATTGCAGCCAGCTCGATCCTTGGTCGCGGGTGCAAATAGCGCTCCAACAGGTGCGCGCTATGCCTCTCTCCCAATACCGCCTTGGTTATGCGCTCGTCATTCTCGCGCAACAAAAGCCCAAGCGCGGCATCGCCAATTGTGCCGCTGACAAACACCACATCACCCGGTTTCGCCCCCTTGCGCCTGACCATTTTTTCAGCTGGAATTTTACCAAGCAGCGTAATGGAAATCATCAAGGGACCGCTTGTTGCAACCGTATCTCCCCCGATCAACTGGCAGCCAAATTCGCTTTGCGCCTCACCAAGACCGCTGGCAAATTCTTGCAGCCACTCTGGTTCGATAGTTTTGGGCAAGGCGATGGTCAACAAATAGCTGTCGGGATGGCCGCCTTTGGCGACAATATCGGAGGCATTGACCGCCAGTGCCTTGTGGGCGATTGAATGTGCTGGATCATCGGCGAAAAAATGTACACCGGCAACCAGCGCATCTGTGGTGACCAGTAATTGGTGATCTTTTGTGGGTGTTAATATTGCCGTGTCGTCCAGCAAACCAAAGGCTGGCGCTGCATCACTAGGGGAGCAAAGCGGCGCAAAATAGCGATTTATGAGATCATGTTCTTTGGTCATCAGCCAGCTTTTTGCGGTTTTTGCCCCAACTCTTTGGGCCGCAAATGTTTGGCGAGACCATCGAGGACGCCATTGACGACTTTGGGTTCGTCGCCCTCGAAAAAAGCGCGGGCAATATCGATATATTCGTTCAGCACGACACGGGCTGGCACATCGTGGCGTTCGCGCAATTCAAAAGCGGCGCTGCGCAAAATAGCCCGTAAAATACTGTCGATACGCACCAGACGCCACCCCGTCGCCAAACGTTCGTCAAGCAAGGGATCAATCTCTCGTTGATGTTCAACGACGCCGCGGATAATCGCTTCGAAAAACTCGCCATCAGCATCTTTATAGTGATCGCCCTCAACCTCAGCGCCAAGCCGATGCTCGGAAAATTCTTTCACCACGTCATTGAGATCGGTGCCGGCAATATCCATTTGATATAGCGCCTGCACAGCCCCAAGTCTTGCGGTACTACGCGGGGTTGGATCTTTCCTGGGCTTTTGCTTGCCCTTTGGTTTGCCTTTTGACTTGCTCATTTTTGTATGCTCGTCAAAATCGTCACCCGGTCCCGATTGATAAAATCATCACGATGGGTCAGCAGCGACAGGCAGGCTCGTACGGCATCCCCGCCCTTGTCCTTGCCATCACTAGCAGCGCGGACAAGCGCCTGATCTCGCGTATCAACCGTCAAGATGCCATTACCAATGGGAATGCCTGATTCCATGCCGATCTTTACGATACCATGAGCTGACTCCCCCGCCACGATATCATAGTGCGAGGTTTCGCCACGAATAACGCAACCAAGCGCCACGCAGCCCTGGTGTTTTTGGCGTGCACCAATTTGCTTGGCCTTCACTGCCAGGGCAAGGGCAATCGGAATCTCGAGTGCGCCGGGCACATCAATGCGCTCATAGTGGCAATCTCGGCTTTTGAGTTCGTTGGTGGCGCCCTTGACCAGTTCTTCAACGATCTCGCTATAATAGGGAGACACGATGAGCAGGACGCTCGGTTTGCTAGTCATAGGAGGATCTTTCAATTCTTTTGGATGACTTATGAGGGGGTGAGAGCTCTGGTGCCCTTGATCGACAGGCCATAGCCTTCAAGGCCAACTACTTTTGGCAAAGGACTATCCGTTAGCAGTACGATTTCCTTGACGCCAAGATCGAGTAATATCTGGGCACCGACGCCATATTCAATCAAACGCTTAACCGGTTTGTCCGATTTTTGAGCGCGCAAACTTGCTGAAATCGCATCGGCTTCGACTTCGCGGATGATCACCACGACACCACAGGGCTCATCGCCGATGATCGCCATGGCTTTTTGAATATCGGAGCGCTTGGCACCACCAGCTCCCAGCAAATCCTTAGTGACATTGCAATGATGCATGCGCACGGGCACCGGTTTGCTGGTGTCAAGTTCGCCTTTGACCAATGCGAGATGTTCCGCTGGCTCCACCGTATTGGAATAGACCTTCATTTTGAACTCGCCGCCAAATTCGCTGTCAATTGTGGTTTCTTCCACCACGCGCACGATGCTGTCATATTTGCGCCGATACTCGATAAGATCGGCAATGGTGCCGATTTTGAGACCGTGGCGCTTGGCAAAGGGAATAAGATCGTCGAGACGCGACATGGATCCATCATCATTCATGATCTCGCAGATAACACCAGAGGGATAGAGCCCGGCGAGGCGCGAAATATCGACAGCCGCTTCGGTATGTCCAGCGCGCACCAACACGCCGCCCTCTCTGGCCACCAAAGGAAACACATGCCCTGGCTTTACAATGTCTTGATGATCCTTGGTAGGGTCAATGGCCACCGCAATCGTGTGGGAGCGGTCATGGGCCGAAATGCCTGTGGTCACCCCTTCGCGCGCTTCAATACTGACCGTAAAGGCCGTTTGCAGACGTTCTTGATTGTGCCGCACCATCATTTCAAGGCCAAGCTGTTCGGCGCGCTCGCTCGTCAGCGACATGCAAACAAGGCCGCGCCCGTGCATGACCATGTAGTTAATGGCCTCTGGTGTGGCCATTTGCGACGGGATGATCAAATCACCCTCATTTTCCCGATCTTCCGCATCAACAAGGATGAACATCTTGCCGTTGCGGGCATCTTCGATAATTTCCTCAATGGGAGATATTGCGCTTTGGGTCATTTTTTCCGTATCTCGGGATTTGCTTTGGGCACCGTTCATGTTCTCTCCAGATGTTCCATATCATTCAGCCGTGCAACATAGCGTGCCAGAAGGTCAATTTCCAGATTTATCTTGTCACCGGCTTTCAGCTCATTCCAGTTCGTCACCTGCAGGGTGTGGGGAATAAGGCAAATACCAAAGCTGCTATTCGTGACTTCATTGACGGTCAGCGAGGTGCCGTTTAACGCCACAGAACCTTTGGCTGCAATATAGCGCGCTAATTCAGGGGGCATGTCGATAGTAAAGCGCTCGGAAGTTCCATCCATTTCACGCGATTTCAGCGTGCCAAGCCCATCCACATGGCCGGTCATCATATGCCCGCCAAGTTCTGCGCCAAGGCCAAGTGCACGCTCCAGATTGACCCGGTGGCCAGGCTGCCATGCCCCCAATGTCGTCACTGCAAGGGTCTCGGGGCCGATATCTACTCCATAAATACAGCCTCCTCCGCTGACGGATTCAGTATCCGTGACGGTCAAACAGCAGCCATCATGGGCAATCGAGGCGCCAATATCTATGGTTGCAGGATCATAGCTGGAGCGGATGCGCATATGCCCACCGCTCATTTCATGCAGTTTGCCCACATCTGTAATAATGCCAGTAAACACTCAAATTGCCTTCATGCTGTGTCTGTTACGGTAGCTCATCATCTTATCGCTGCCCACCATCCGCTGGTCAACCTTTTCAAAGTCTGCACTTTGCTCAAAGAGTTCCAGCCCCTGATCTACAAAGGGTTGAAGTCCAACAGAACCCACCTCTTTGGATCCTTGGAAATGCACGATTTCATCCACCAGCCCGGCATCTAAAAAACTGCGCCAGACATGAGGTCCACCTTCTATCAACACGCGCGTAACACCGTCATCTGCCACATTGGCCAACAGACCCGCTAGATTGTCCGTTGGTGCAAGATTGAGCTTTCTGCCGCTCTTTGAAACCTGAGCCTCAAGAGGTAAACGATTTTGGCGATCAAGCACGATGATTTTCGGACTGCGTTGTTCAAGTCCTGGAAGACGGCAGTCGAGCGCGGGGTCATCGGCGAGCACCGTACCAATACCCACAAGTATTGCATCTGCTCGCGCTCGCAAAAGGTGCCCTTGCGCGCGAGCTTGTGGCCCTGTTACCCAGACCGGCTCGCCATCTCCTGGCGCGATCAGGCCATCACGCCCCGTGGCCAGCTTGAGCTGTACAAAGGGTCTACCCCTGCTGACTTTTAATATATGTCCAAGGGTCAGCCAAAGCGCCTCGTTGGCGAGCACATTTTCAACCACTTCGATCCCAGCTTCACGAAGCTTTGTAAAACCCTGCCCGGCCACAAGCTCATTTGGATCTTGCACTCCGCAAACAACACGCACAATACCAGCACGAATAACGGCCTCAGCACAGGGGGGAGATTTACCAATATGCGAGCAAGGCTCCAATGTCACATAAAGCGTTGCGCCTTTTGCCGCTTGCCTCGCGCGCTCAAGCGCCACTACCTCTGCATGTGGACGACCACCTGATTGTGTCCAGCCGCGACCAAGGATACGACCATTCTCATCGACGATGACCGCACCGACCGAAGGATTTGGTGCCGTTGTGCCCAGACCACGCCGAGCCAACGCCATCGCCATCGCCATGAATTGACGATCAACCTCGTTGCCACCAATTGATGTCGCGGAACCACCCATCAATCATCACTCTTAAGAGGAAGGTTGGCTAGAAATCGGCTAAAGTCATCCGTGCCTTTAAAGTCATGATAGACGGACGCAAAACGTACAAAGGATACATCGTCCACACCCTTTAATGTCTCCATGACCAGCAGGCCGATATGCTCAGTGGGGATTTCATCCTCGGCCCTTTTTTCGAGGCGGCGGGTAATCTCGTCCACGAGCTGCTCGATGGCTTTGATACCAACATCGCGCTTACGTGTGGCAATCGATATGGAGCGCACCAGTTTTTCGCGATCAAACGGAAAACGCTTGCCGGACCGTTTGATAACAACCAGTTCACGCAACTGAATACGCTCAAAAGTGGTGAAGCGGGCTTCACATTCCAGACATTCACGGCGGCGTCGCACTACCGTATCATCTTCAGAGGGACGGCTGTCCTTGACCTGCGTATTGCCTTTGCCACATTGGGGACAGCGCATGGGGGGTATCGTTCCTCAAAAACTAAACATAAGACAGATCGGAATAGATAGGAAAGTCCGCGCACAGGGCTTTGGCCTTGACCTTAACGGCCTCTTCTACTGTACCATTGCCATCCTTGCCATGCTCCTTCAAGCCATCAAGCACTTCCAAAATAAGCGATCCGACCAGCGAAAATTCTTTTTCCCCAAACCCTCTGGTTGTCGCCGCAGGCGAACCAAGACGGATCCCTGATGTCACGAAGGGTTTTTCAGGGTCAAACGGTACGCCATTTTTGTTGCAGGTGATATTGGCACGGCCCAGCGCCTGCTCTGCAGCCTTTCCGGTCAAACCCTTGGGACGCAGATCAACGAGAATAACATGCGTATCTGTGCCACCAGAAACCAGATCAAGCCCCCCGGCCACCAGAGTTTCCCCAAGCACGCGGGCATTGTCTTTGACACCTTGCGCATAAGTCTTGAATGCGGGTGTCAGCGCCTCGCCAAAAGCTACGGCCTTGCCAGCGATGACATGCATCAAGGGACCACCTTGCAGGCCAGGGAAAATGGCCGAATTAAATTTTTTACCAAGATCATCGTTATTTGAAAGGATCATGCCACCGCGCGGGCCGCGCAAAGTCTTGTGAGTAGTTGTTGTCACCACATCAGCGTGCGGCAAGGGGCTGGGGTGCAGGCCAGCGGCCACTAAACCGGCGAAATGCGCCATATCCACCAGAAAAAAGGCCCCGACTTCATCAGCAATCTTGCGAAAACGCGCGAAATCAATTTCACGGGGATAAGCGGAACCTCCGGCAATGATGAGCTGGGGCTTGTGCTCTCGAGCCAGGCTTTCCACTTCGTCAAAATCGATCAGGTGGGTCTCTTTGTCGACGCCATATTGCACGGCATTAAACCATTTTCCTGACTGATTGGGACGCGCGCCATGAGTTAAATGCCCACCTGCATCAAGGCTCATGCCCAATATCGTATCACCAGGCTTGATCATCGCCATCACAGCACCCTGATTAGCCTGCGATCCTGAATTTGGCTGCACATTCACATAAGAGCAACCAAACAGTTCCTTGGCCCGATCAATGGCCAGCGCCTCGGTTACATCCACATGCTGACAGCCGCCATAATAGCGCCGCCCCGGATAACCTTCGGCATATTTGTTGGTGAGTACCGAGCCTGCCGCCTCCAGCACCGCTCTTGATACAATGTTTTCCGACGCGATCAGCTCAATTTCTTCTTGTTGCCTGTGAAGCTCATCATTGAGTGAAGCAGCGAGTTCAGGATCGCGCGCATTGAGTGTTTCGCCAAAAAATGAAGTGAGGACATCTGACATGGGGGCTGATCCTTCGATTTGAAACTCTTGTGGGCGATATGGAAGAGGGGCAACAGTAAATTTACATCCGCATTTGATCCTCCCATAACATGAAGAAACAGGGGCAACAAGACAAAGGAGAGATCGAAACTATTTCATATTTTGGAAGGGTTATTGTCAACCGCAACTCCGGCGCCTTGCAGATTTGCAATGATCTCGAAAAGCAGCTGATCTGGGAGGCCATAATCATGTAATAACTTGCGCGGTTTTGTCAGGAACGCCCGATAGCTTTTATTAAGTACTTTAACATTCTCTTTGATATCTTTATCCTCACATAATTGCCCTGCAAGAATCAGCATAATTTCCCGTATTGCTACCTCGGGAACCAGGAGATAATGCTTTTTTGCAGTCCGATAAGAATTGGTGCAATCCTGATTTCTATAGAAATACCAAAAGGGTGTCTCCATATACCACGGGGGATGAGACGGATTAAGTCGGATGGCTTTTCTGGCAAATAAATACGCTTTCTCCCACTGCCCAGACTGCTTGAGGTTCCAACCCATATGAGCCAGAACATCTGCATGATTTGGATTGAGTTCAACAGCTTTTTTAATTGCTTTTTGTGACGCTTCCATATCACCTCTCAAATTCATCACTATCGCCAAACGACGGTAAATAAACGCATCTTCTGGATCCAGCATAATCGCTTTTCTAACGGCAATGAAAGCACGATCAAGCGCTGAGATATTCGTATTCTTTTTGGGATTGAATCCGTGCCGATACTCATCCACATGGATCCAGGACAAAGCAGCCCAGCTTTGGGCATGCTTAGGCGTTTTTGCAATATTCATTTCCAGACAATTTCTAACTTCCAGATGTTTTTTCTCCGTTTCCTCTGTCGCATATTCATAGAAATGCAAGATGCATTGGTACGCATTGAAGTCTTGTTGCTTTACCCGGCTATTCAAAGCACTTTCCATCCGATGGATCACCCCAAAGGGCTGACCCAATTGTCCAGCAGTAGAAGCAGCTATATTGGTCTGGATTGCGTGTAGATTGTCACCTGAAAGTTGTCTCTCAAAATGTTTCGACCAAACGACTTGCCCTGTATCCGTCTTCATCAAAAAAGCTGAAACGGTCAAGTTTTTTTCCACCACCGCAAAACCGCCAAGTAAAGCATAAGTCGCCCCCAGCTTGCGGGCTGTACGAAGCCGTTCTTCAACCTCGTTACGCCGACCCAATGTGGTATCTGGAGCATACACAAAAAGCTCCCTAAAACGTGTTAGTGATTGAATAATATGAGCTGGCAATCCCCGAATGAGCAGATCATATTCCTTGTCGCGTGTGCCATTTGAAAAAGGCAAGACGGCAATAGAAGGTCCGCGCGGTATGCGATAATTTTCGCGCTTCATAACGGTTTTTTGCGAAGGCTCCTCTATCGTTGGCAGCAGACTAGAAGACAGCCACGAAAATAACACTATTGCCCCCAGAGCGGCGACAAACTGGTAGGGCTTGCTGGTGATCCAATCCTTGACCCTGCGCCAGAGCAGGCTTGCTGCATCGGCAACGCGCAAAGCGTGCTGTTCATTATCAAGACTTTTGCCTGGACGATATGCTGGCACATAACGACCCTTTGGAATTTCGATAATGATCTGTTCTTCTTTGCCATGCGTCAAATAATAATGCTCCAGCATGCGCCGCAAGCGCACCATTTGAACGCGCACAATCGTATCGGTGTCGGGATCAAAACGTTTGCCTTTTTCGAAGACATCAAGGCCTATATTATAGCCTTTCAGATCGCCTTCCTCCCCGGCCAACTGCTTGTTCACCAGATGCTCAAGCAATTGCCTCAGCCGATAGGCTTTTTCAAACTCCACAGAGGAAGTAATGCGAGCCAAGGCATCAGAAATTTCTTTGCCATTGAAGTCACTATGTTTTTCGGAATCCATAGGTCAGACGCTCTTTTAGAAGTTAAAAATTCGCACAGTTACAAACCGTGACACTCTTATATTCCTCTCGAGAATAGCGTATTATGACAGTAACAAATGGTAAGAACATAAATATAGACAGATGCCAAATCATGGTTCTATTGGCAATATCTGCAACTACATATTTTCACCATGTCTATCATTACTGATAATGGTGATCCGGTCGTGTGCTAAAAAATTACAATAATCAAAAAATAACAAGTAACCACAACCAATAAAACATGATCAGATGCCCGGTACTGTCAGGTGCCGGGTATAATGATATTTTGTCCTCTTGCACCTTAGTCAATCTTTATCATAAATTGCTTCCAATTAGAAGTGATCGCTTCTGCAAAGCCTGTTTTACACAATCAGCAAGCCTCTTGTTGCCCTCCTTATTCAAACTCCATGGCACGAAAAACATGTCCGGCATTGCGCTTGGCCAGTTGGCGAAAGGTCGGCAGATGACTATAAGGCGATTGATCGATCAAATAGGCCTCCTTGAGACCGCCACCATCCTCAATGAGCTTGCCTATCTTGGCGCGTAAATAAACCAGATAGTCTTTGGTATATTTGGTCACCTGATCATATGTGGTTGCCTCGCCGTGACCCGGGATAATAATTTTTGCCTCCAGGCCCTCAAATATCTTCCAAGTTTCAAGCCATATTTTTGTATCTGTGTGGCCAAACAGTGGGAGCAAACGCTGATGAAAGGCAACATCCCCCGAGATTACCAAGCGCGACTTTGGCAACCAGGTGACAATATCACCAGGGCTATGGGCTGGACCCAGATTACGCAACTCAATGCGTGTGCCGCCAAGCTCAATTATATACTCTTTGGCAAACGTAATATCAGGCATCACCAACGTTGTTTTTGCCGCTTTTTCCCGCATCCTTCGTTGCATACGTGCCAGAATATCCAGTCCACGCTCCTTGAGTTCATGAGCCGCGTCTTCATGGGCGATAATTTTAGCTCCTTGCTCTTTCCAATAATTAGAGCCAAGCGCGGCATGTCCCTGGCCGTTTTCCAGCACGACAAATTTCACCTTCTGCTTGGTGATTTTTTTAATCTCATCATGCAAAGCACTGGCGAGCTGATAATTGTCGCCCGCATTGACGACAACAACGCCATTGGTGGTTATGATGAAGGACAGATTATTGTTATGGCCACCATTTTCATAGGTGCCGGGCGCCGTTGCGCCGATCGCCGACCAGACATTATCGGCAACTTTCACAGGTTTTGAAAAAAGGGCTGTTTCGGGCGCCTTGTCGCCCACCTCTACAGGCAAGCCAGCCTTGCGCCATTCAAAGAAGCCGCCAGCATAGTTTGAAACATTGGTATAACCCATGTTCATCAATGTTCGGGCCGCCAATGGACTACGTTGATTGGTGCCGCAATAAACGACAATCGGGGTGTCCTTGTTGCGGACGGCATCACCGATCCGAAATTCCAGCCAACCTCGCGGAATGTTCTGGTTTTGGTGAACTCCAATCGTGCCACCAACCACGCTAATTTCTCGCCGGGTCCGTACATCGATCAATGACATGTTTCTGTTTACCTTGAGCATTTTTTCAAGAGTACCAATTGTAACTTCTCGAATTTGGCTCTTGGCAGCCGCCAGGATAGCATCGCTTGTTTGCAGCCCCGACATTTGCTTGCCAGCTTTTTGAGCAAACGCACCAGGACTTCCCAACAGCAGATAAATAGCCATAGATAACATCCAAAAAACTTGCCCAGCTTTACAAGCAACTGCCATTTTCATTTCCTTCAAACCCTCTCTTGCGACATTTGTCGTTTCATATATCCGGTCACACAATGCCGGGTCCCGCAAGTCATATATTCGTGTGGTGCTTGTCTTCAACACCTCATTCATTTCTGTCATCTTCCCTCTTTTGCGCCCCCCTTTTGCCACAATAACGACAATAGACTTGCGTGATTACAGCCTCAATGGAGACGTGGAAATGGAGCAAAGCTATGTGGTCGGACAAGCATGGACCTATAAAGCCCCCGCAGGGTTTGAAAGATCACGCATCATAATCGGAGCTATTTTGACGTTCGCCAATCATGAACCCATTATTTGCGTCGCCGTTACCAAGGTCCCCATGAGCGATATGAAGGGGGGCGCCCAGCCCTTGACCATCCCTTTTCTACCCTTTTCGAAAATAGCCTTCGATCAGACCGTCATGAATATTGACCGCTCTGCACAATTGCCAGAAGACTTTGTAAACCACTATACCAGCTGGAAAAATGATCTAAAAGGCCTTGGCTTCATTAACATCCCCTTCAAGGGATTGTTGCGATCCATGAATGATGAACTCCTCAAAAAAGAGAAACAGGCGACGCGCTCCGTAAATAATATAACCTACCTCAACAATCATTAGGTTTGTGATCACCTGCTAATCGCGCCCTACTTCCCCCCGCGCCCTCAATCAGCCACCAATACAATCTCCCACTCCATTCAAAAACGACAATGAAAGCAACAGGATTGAGGGCTATGAATACTCATTTTTTGCATCTTGATCTATAATTTGACAATATATTGTCATACTGGAGTAAAAGATGACCAGAACCTTAGAAGCGACAGCGCTAACAAGTCTCATCCTGGAAGTTTTCCAGCTGAACGGGCAATTACGGTCTCAGGGCGATCGACTGGCAGAATCACTGGGGCTGACGAGTGCCCGCTGGCAGGTGCTGGGCTCTATCGAGCTTGCCGGTCATCCGCTCTCGGTTGCCCAAGCCGCGCGCCGCATGGGACTGACGAGGCAAGCCGTCCAACGCGTTGCAAACGATCTTCAATCTCTTGGATTTACGCGATTTGAACATAATCCTGACCACGCCACAGCCAAGTTGATCGTGCCGACACCCAAAGGTCGCGAAGCGCTGGAACTCATAGAAAAACGCCAGGTTGAGTGGGCAAATAATCTGGCAATCGATATCGACGTGTCGCAGCTAAGCAATGCAATTGAAGTGCTGGGTGACCTTCGAGCCCGCTGCGAAGCACTGGAAAATACACCTGTAGGGCCTGGCAGCACTAATAAATAAGGGAAGCTCTCAATGGATATCTATCTGCTACTGAAATTCGCGCATATTCTGGGATTCATACTACTTGGAGGCGGCTTGTTGGCAGTCTGGGTATCCGAATTTCAAGCCTACCGCACAAATGAGATCGGCGTGTTTGCGGAAAGCTCCCGCTATACCGCAATCTTCTATGATTTCCTGGTCATTCCCGGCGCTATCATCACCGCCACATCTGGTTTTTTTCTAGTACAAAATCTTGGACTTGGTTTTTTTGAAGAGCCCTGGCTCATCACCATGTGGGGACTGTTCTTGTTTGAATTTATCGAAGGCAACACCATCACCCGCATACAGTTCCGCAAAACCTTGCGTAGCTCTAAAAAAGCTTTCGAATCTGGAAAAACTCTGACCGAAGAAGTGCGCGAGAATGCCCGCACCCTGATCAATCAGATCGTTCATTTCCTCGATTTGCCAATGACCATGGTCATCGTTTATTGCGGCACTGTGCGCCCAGACAACTGGACAACGATCTTCACAGCTATTGCAATAGCGCTCGTAGCAACCGCTCTAATGGTCATCTTGGTGCCGCGTCTGGCAAAGAAAGAAAAGTAGCGAGGCATGATCGGGGATCAATATTCAACGGCCTGAACCGACCTGCCCCAAACTTGTCAGGCATCACAGCATCTTGTGATAAAAAACACGGCTGAAACCATCTTCTTGCCAGCGGCCTACTTCCTTATATCCTTTGGCTTCATAGAACCTGAAATTCTCTCTCATTTTTTCGTTGGTATAGAGCGCAATTGTTTTGAAGCCTTGATCCCTCGCAGCTGACTCTGCAAATTCTACAAGAAGCGAACCATACCCCTTACCGTGCTCTTTTGGCGATACGGCAATATTTTCAAGATGCATGACACCATCAACAGGGTAAAAAACGATAAAACCCATGATCCTTTTATCTGCCTCCAGGACATACAGATTTCCCGCAGTCTGAATGGCAAAAAAGTCAGCAACCATTGGAGCTGGTTTCTTGCCTATGCGCTGTTCGTAAGGACTATAAGCGTCAACCGCACATTTTTGGACGGCATCAATATCTGATACTTCCGCAAGCCTGATCAAGTCGGGGCTCCAAGCGCCTGCTCCAGATCTTCAATGAGATCTTGCGCGTCTTCCAGGCCAACGGACAAGCGCATGAGAGCCGGGGTGATGCCCAGATCAGCCCGCTCCTCATCGGACAACCGCTGATGGGTCGTCGTGGTCGGGTGGGTGATCAGACTTTTGGCATCGCCAAGATTGTTGCAGATCCTGATGATCGACAATTTATTCATGAACGCAAACGCTTCACGCTTGCCTCCCTTGATCTCAAAAGCGACCAGCGGTCCCCCGCCCCCCATTTGCTTTTTATGCAGCTCATAATGCGGATGATCGGTGCGGCCAGGATACATGACACGCGCAATCGCCTTATGATCACCCAGAAAATCGGCAATCTTGGCGGCGTTCTCGCCATGTTGACGCACACGCAGCGACAAGGTCTCCAACCCCTTTAGCATCACCCAGGCGTTAAACGGGCTCAGCGATGGCCCGGTTTGGCGTACATATTCACGAAAATCTCCGTCAATATAGTCTTTTGTGCCAAGCACAATACCGCCAAGGCAGCGCCCCTGCCCGTCAATATGTTTGGTCGCAGAATAAAGCACGATATCGGCGCCAAATTTAAAGGGCTGCTGCAAAATAGGCGTCGCGAACACATTGTCAACCACCAGTTTCGCCCCAACGGAATGAGCAATCTGCGCAACTTTTTCAAGATCGATCAGGTCGAGCGTTGGATTGGTCGGGGTTTCCAAAAACACCAGTTTGGTGTTGGCGCGTATGCCAGCCTGCCAGGCGTCAATATCCCCTCCATCCACCAGCGTTGTCTCGACCCCAAGCCGGGGCAGTAATTCGTTGAGCAAATAGAGCGATGCCCCAAACAAGGCCTTGGCCGCTAATATATGATCGCCTGATGACAACTGGCTCATGAACACAGCATTGACGGCCGCCATCCCGGAACTTGTGGCCATCGCGGCCTCGGCACCCTCAAGCAGGCGCATGCGTTCTTCAAACATCGAAACGGTTGGATTACCGTAGCGCGAATAAATATAGCCATCGGACTCTCCCTTGAAGCGCTTTTCCGCCTCTTCTGGCGAGGGATAAACATAACTCGATGTCAGATAAAGCGCTTCAGAAGTTTCACCATATTGAGAGCGCATCTCGCCCGCGCCATGAACAGATTGCGTATCGAAGCGCCAATTGGCGCCATCTTGCCCTTTTGAATTGTCGGGTTTGTTGCCTGTCATGCTCAAAAGCTCCTTTGGTCAAACAGCATTTCCATCAATAAGGGCATAAAAAAGCCCCAACCGGACCGAGGTCAAGCTGGGGGAGCGCCCTCCAAATCTGCTTGTAGCTCGGCCTTTTAGCGAATTTTTTAGTGTGGCTGCAAGCCGACCGGCCAAATCACCACATAAACGATCTATAACCATTGTTATATATTGGGGATTAAGAACCAGTTCCAGCTTGGCGTCAAGAGGGAAAAGCTTTAGGGTTCCAGCAAATTCCACCCATGCCGGGCAGTCCAGCAACGTCCCCAATCCGGCAGCAGCATAACAGGCGCAAACCATGACAGGCATATTGCCAGCCCACGCCATTGAGCGTTTGATTGAACAAAAAACCATCGGCCTGGCGACTCCGGTCACACAAGGCCAAATCCAACCCGCCTCTCTTGACTTGCGGCTTGCTGATGTGGCCTACCGTGTGCGCGCCAGCTTCCTGCCAGGCCCCAACAGATTGGTGCGTGACCGGATCAATGATCTCAAAATGCATGAGATTGATCTCTCAAACGGCGGTGCCGTGCTGGAGCGCGATTGCGTCTATATCGTACCCTTGCAAGAAAGTCTTGATCTGGATGACAGCCTTTGCGCGTTCACCAATCCCAAAAGCTCCACGGGCCGACTTGATGTGTTCACGCGGGTGATCTGCGATGGATCGCGAGCCTTCGATCAGATTGGTGCTGGATATAAGGGGCCACTTTATGCGGAGATTTGCCCCCAGACTTTTCCGGTGCTGGTTCGTAAAGGATCACGGCTATCGCAAATCCGCTTTCGTCTTGAGGGCGATGTTCTCAACGGCAAACAGGTGCTTGCCGATTATCCCGAACTGCTCGAGCAAACCAAAGCCAATGATACCTTGATGCATATGAGCGGCATCCCCTTGTCGGTAGAGCTGCTTGGCAAAGGAAACGATGATCTTATTGGCTATCGCGCCAAAAAACATACGGGCGTGGTGGATATGGACGCACCCAATTCATGTGAGGTACTTGATTATTGGGAACCAATTACGTCACGCGGCAAGCCTCATTTGATCCTTGATCCCGATGAGTTTTATATTTTGGCGTCCAAGGAATCGGTGCATGTGCCGCCTGAATATGCCGCCGAAATGGTACCATTCAATCCGCTTGTTGGAGAGTTTCGCGTTCACTATGCTGGCTTTTTTGATCCAGGCTTTGGACATAGCCCATCTGGGGGCAGTGGCTCAAAAGGCGTGCTTGAAGTGCGCAGCCACAAAGTCCCGTTTATACTCGAAGACGGACAAATCATTGGCCATCTCATTTATGAGCATTTAAGCGAGGCTCCCAGACAACTTTATGGCACCGATATTGGCTCCCATTATCAAGCGCAGGGTCTCAAACTCTCAAAGCATTTTTACTCCAAATAGCGCTTGGTTCCGCGCAGGATCACAGCTCCTTCACACAAAAAAACGGCTACCCTTTCGGGTAGCCGCCTTTTCAGGATCTTCAAGGTTGAAAAACCTTTAGAAACCAAAGTTAAAGACCGAGCGAGGGAAGTTCACATTGCGTTTCTTGTTGCCATAAGAAGCATATGACGGGCTGCTGCTTTTAAATTTGTTATAGGTGACTACAATTTTGCTTCCGACAGAAGCGCGATTATAGAGGTCGATAACATCTTTATTGAACATCCGTACACAACCATGAGATACCGCTTCACCAATCAGCCAAGGGGCGTCGGTGCCGTGGATCCGATAGAGTGTATTTCCCACATACAAAGCGCGTACACCTAGTGGATTTTTAGGATCTCCACCTTGAACAACCAATGGCAATTTGGGATTTTCACGACGCATTGACGGCGTTGGCGTCCAAGTTGGATCTACCCGTTTGGACGTCATTTTGAAATTTCCCGACCATTTTGCATCGGCCTTGGGAACAGCAATGGGATAGCTGATTGCACGTTTGCCTTTTAGGACATAGTACAAACGACGATCACTAAAGCTGACTACCATTGTGCCAGGAGTGTGCTTTGTTTTGAAGGAAACAATATGTTTGCTTTTAGCTTTGGAGGAAGAACCCCATCCCCAGCTTTGGGCCGCTGCTTTATCTGCTGGAAGACCAGCAACAAAGAACACAGCGCAAACACCAACAATCAACGACTTCAAACTAACTAACTTCATACCACTAACCTCTTTATACACTTTACAGGGCTTACTTAATACTAGAGCCAAGTTTGTGATACCCTATTAAGGTTACCATTTTCTTACTTTGCTCACTTTTCCCTGCGCCAATACCCCCCGATGACTCACCCACACGAACGCATCCAATTCATTATAATTTCATTCTGACCTGCGCCTTGCC
>JAJRQA010000029.1 GCA_024280475.1 Alphaproteobacteria bacterium | reverse complement strand
CGCGCAGATAGACATGATCCATCCAGGCGGCAAGATCCTCGCTTCGATCCTTATTGGTGCTTTCTGGCGGGCGTGTTGTATTGGCATCGCCGCCATAGGTAAATTCATGTAAAGGTCGCTCGCCGCACCAGGGGCAGTCAATTCGCATAGGTCACCTTTATTACAGTCATGCTCAATCGCCTTAAATTTTTTCGATGTTCACTTCAATGCTCGCCGGGCATCGGGCCGTGTCCACTCTCGTTCAGGGTCAGGCCGGATTCAAATCGCGACAACGTAAATTTTGCGGCCAAGTCATGTGGCTGGTCATTGGCGATCAGATAAGCGTAAGTCCAGCCCGAGGCCGGGGTGCCCTTGAAGCCGCCATAGCACCAGCCGCCATTGAAATAGAGCCCGCTGACCGGGGTCTTGGTGATGATCGGGCTGCCATCCATTGTCATGTCATTGATACCTCCCCAATGGCGTAACATGCGCAGCCGGCCAAAGCAGGGCATGAAGGAAGCCGCGCAAGCGGCCGCACTGGTCAAGGTTTGCATATTGCCGCGCTGGGCATAGCTGTTATAGCCGTCCAGATCGCCGTTAAAAACCAGCCCCCCCTTGTCGGATTGTACAACCGCAAAATGAGCTGCGCCAAAACTGACGACCGTATCAAGGATCGGTTTGACCGGCTCGGTGACATAGGATTGCAGGACATGGCTTTCAATAGGCAGTCGCAGGCCAGCCATGGCGCCAACGAGCGAGGAGCGACCAGCAACGCAGATCGCTACCTTTTTAGCCTTGATGGCACCACGATTGGTTTGCACACCAAGCACCTTGCCGTTTTCGATTGAAAAACCGGTGACCTCACAATTTTGGATGACGTCAATTCCTTGCGCATCGGCACTGCGAGCATAGCCCCAGGCAACGGCGTCATGGCGCACGCTGCCACCGCGCGGTTGCAGCAGCCCGCCCATAATGGGAAAGCGGGCAGTGGCAGATATATCGATAATGGGAACCAGTTTTTTGACAGCAGCGCGATCAAGCAGAACAGCATCGACCCCTTGCAGAGCCATGGCGTTGCCGCGCCGGATCGCGGTATCCCGCTGGGCCGGGCTATGGAAAACATTGAGCACCCCGCGCTGGCTCAGCATGACATTATAGTTGAGCTCGCTCGACAGGTTCTCCCAAAGTTTCAAGGAATGATCATTGAACGCGATATTTTCAGGGCACAGATAGTTCGAGCGCACAATGGTCGTGTTGCGGCCGATATTGCCATTGCCAAGATAGCCCTTTTCCAGCACGGCAACATTTGTGATGCCGTGATTGCGGGCCAGATAATGAGCGGTCGCAAGGCCATGACCACCACCCCCCACGATGATCACATCATAGGCGGCTTTGGGTTCTGGTTCACGCCAGACTTTGGGCCAGTGCTTTTGACCAGAAAGGGCATTGCGAAGAAGAGATCTGGCGGAATAGCGCATCATGTTTCTCCCAGATCGAGCATGCGGATACTTGATAGTTCGTCTATTTTTTGAAGATTATCACGCAGGTTTTGGGCTCTTTTGTCGGGCCAGCCCGCATAAGCCGCACAGGATGAGTACTTCGCTAGCAGGGCCTCATCTGACAAGGGGTTTTTCGGCATGCCAGTGGCCGCTGGCGTCAAATGAGTGAAGCTTTGACCGTTCTTCATTGTCAAAGTCACGCGGCTACATTCGGGAAAATGAGGTTGAAATTCTGGTCCGTTCAATTCATTCTCTTCGACCATTGTGACCTTGCTCATGGCATCGATCAGTTCCTTGCTGGCAAGAATTTTCGTATTGATCTGACTTGGCCCAAGCGTGCCAAATGCGAGAATGCAGCCGATTGCAAAACCCATGGAAAATTGTGCCTGCGAAGCAGTCGCTGGCTGTTCATGTACGAGGCTGATTTTAACGAGGTGGGGCACATGGCACGTGACCGTTTTGATCTGTTCCGCATTCAACTCGTTTGAGGCGATCAAATATTGCGTTGCTTCAATTGCCGCTTGCGCGGCTGAGCAAACGGGCATGCTTTTGATGGCAATGCCGGGGTCAAGCAATCGCCATGTCCGGCCTAGGTCGCGAAGACCGGCGGGGTTTTTGATGCCATCATTCATAAGAGCCAGAAAACCGCGGGGATCTTCAAATATGGTTTGCGGGACGCCAATCCCTGCGTCCGCCAGCAGCGCCGCCTCGACACCAAGGCGCGCCGCCTGCCCAGCAATAAGCGGCTTGGCATCAGTGCCAAACATGGCGCTCATGCCATTGGCCTGAACGGCGGCCAGCGCTATTGCCCTGGCTGTTTTCTCTCGTTCAAACCCAAGCGTCTTGGCGGCCCCGGCGGCAGCACCAATGGCCCCAAGCGTGCTCGTTGCCCACCAGCCTTTAAGATAATGGTGATCGCTCATCGTGAGGCCAAGCGCGTAAATAACCTCAGATCCCGCAACAAAAGCGGTGAGAAAATCCGCACCGGAAATGTCCGCATGTTCCGCCGCTGCCAACACGGCTGGCAACACAATAGCTGAACCGTGAACCACGCCCGCATAGCTTGTATCGTCAAAATCAAGGGCATGAGCCGCAACGCCATTTGCGAGGGCTGCTCCTGGCATCGAAAGGCCATCAGTCTCGCCGATCACGGTACAATCTCCAGAGCCATAAACAGTCGCGACATGGGCACGGATCGATTGCGATACACGCGTCCTTGCTCCAGCAATAGCCACACCAAACGTATCAATCACGCAGCGCCGTGCAATATGCCTTGCCTCATGAGGAATGTCATCAAAAGCCAGACCTGCAACCCATGTTCCCAGATGCTGCGCGACATTGTCGATAAGATTGTCAGGGCTGCTGCCTTTATCGTCCTGCTGGTTCAGCTTCCAGCCAGTTGTGCTCATGGCATGCATTCTCAACCTCGCAGACCTCGCGTGCTTGGTTACAAGCCAAAGCATCGCTTGTCTTACCACCAACAATGAATTGGCTCTTGATTCAATTTGTAACATATGTTTCAATAGTTACTCAAGTTGAGAAACGTTTATTACATAGTTTTAGATGAGTCGATAGAAAAATCAGGAATTTGTGTTGCAGACATCGACATCCATACAAAGCCAGGTGCTGCCACGGCTGAAAGGGCTTAGTCCAAAGCTTCGAAGTGCGGCTGAGTTCGTGCTCGCGCATCCTGATGAAATTGCCACGCGCACCTTGCGCCAGGTCGCCAAGGCGGCTGATCTCACTCCACCCACTTTTTCGCGACTTGCCCGCGCGCTCGATTGCGAAACGTACGACGATCTGCGAGAAATCTGCAGGGGAGAGTTGAAGCGGCGTAATCAAGTACTGGCTGACAAGGCTCAGACCCTGTTGGATATGGCCTCAAAAAAAAGCCCGTCAGATCGCTCGGGAGTGTTTTTTGTGCAGGCGCGCTCAGCATTGGATAATATTCATGGGCTGATGGAAAGCGTCGACTTGATGAAGCTTGAAGAGAGCGCAGAGGATTTGGCGCATGCCCGCAAAGTGGTCCTGCTTGGCACCACCAGCGCGCTGGCCCTCGTCAATTATTTTTCTTGCATGGCAGATATGGCGTTCGATCATTGGCAAGTCGCTGGCGCCAATGGTGCCATGTGGGCTACACAGCTGTCAAAGCTTGGCGCATCAGATGTGGTGTTCGTGGTGTCTCTTGCCCCGCATGGCAGTCTTCCCGTTAGTGCCATGCAGATTGCGCGCGATGCAGGGGCCAAAATAATTGCTGTCACCGATAATAAGGAAGCGCCTTTTATCGAGGTTGCCCACACCTGTTTCATTGTGGACGCGCAAAGTCCCCAGTTTTTTCCATCCCACGTGGTGCCACTTTTGCTTATAGAGGGTTTGATGGGAATGATTGTCAGACGGGTTGGGCAAAAAGCTGCGAGTTCTATTCGTGCAACCGAGCAAACAGGGCATAAGTTGAACGAGTATTGGGTCGATCCATGACAAGTTACATTACATGAGCAAATCACTCACCGGAGCCGATTGTCCGCACCAGCCAGGACCAAAAACGCTCTGCTTCAGGATGAAGGCGATTGACGCTTCTTGCCAGGCGAATTTCCAGATCAGCACAGTGCTTTGCTTCGCCAATCTGCACCAATTCCCGATACTGGAATTCCCGTGTAGCGCAACTTTTAGGCAGCCATGCCATGCCATGCCCTTCTACTGCCATTGTTTTTAAGGCTTCTGACATTGAGTTTGAATACCGTGTTTCAAATTCGTAGCTCTTGCCCAGTTCGGTCGTGATCATGTTCACTGCCTTACCAAGAAATGTATCACTGGTGTAGGCGAGATAAGATACAGGCTTCTTTTTGCGATCAAGCGAATGTAGCGCCGTGCCATTTTTATTGATTGCTGAAACAGGAATGAGTTGCTCTGTCGCAAGTTTGAGAGACGTATAGTTAGACTGATCCAGCAGGATCGGGCATTTATAATGAGTGTAGTACAGCAAAAAATCAGAGTGCTTTAGTGTCAAGGACAGAACGCAATCGTGGACATTTCCAGCTATCATTCGTGTTTTTGCCGGACCCAGTTCCTGCTCGGACTGCTTCAGCCATTTTGGAAAAAAAGTAAGGGCGAGCGTATGCAATGCAGAAAACGAAATTTCAGACTTGTCATTGGGTCGCTCTGCCAGGCAGGCGTCTCGCGAGCGGTACAAAGCTGCGATCGTTTCTTCGGCAGTGCTCCTGAGAATTTTCCCGGAGTTCGTCAGTGTTGCAGGGTAGGTGCTGCGATCCAGCAGAGGCATCCCCACCCATTGTTCGAGCGAGCGAATTCTTCGGCTGAACGCTGGTTGCGATACGTTTCTACTCTCTGCCGCAGCCGAAAAATTCCCTGTATTCGCCAAAACCAGAAAATCTTCCAGCCAATCGATATCCATTTGAATCTCCTTCAGCATTTATCATTATGCAAAAAATGAATTGCCTATGAATTATTAGCATTAGACATGTGAATACTAGAAACCTAGTCTTGAATTGTAAAGAAACCACGGAGTATAAAAATATGATCGGCGTACTAGGTGGAACGGGGCCAATGGCAACAGCCGATTTTTGGCAAAACTCATTGGCGCCACTCCGGCCAGGCGGGATAGAGATCATATTCCAGTGATTATTCAACCTCGCCCTGGCAAATGCCTGTGTGGCACGATCACAACCCAACTACCCATCTCAATCTGTTCGGGCAGCGTAGAATAACAAATCTTGATTTTAGTTTGACAACTGATGATATACTTAACTAACCTCAAGCAAGCGATAGCTAGCAATCAAATAACAAGCCTGATTGTATTTTGGCTAATAAATGCCGTTATTGTCGAAATTCTTATTATAGCGGTTATAACCAGGGAGAAGAAAAAATGATAAAACTACTAAAAGGGTCAATTGCAGCGGTTGTGTTCGGCGCCCTTGCAATGACCAGTATGGCTGTTCAAGCTGATGTAATTGATGACATCAAGAAACGCGGTGTTCTCAAAGTTGGCGTCAAGGCTGATTACAAGCCTTATGGTTTTCGGGATACCTCAGGAAAAATTATCGGAATTGAGCCGGAACTGGCAGAAGATGTTGCCAAGAAACTCGGCGTTAAAGTCGAATTCATTCCCGTTGTCAGCTCCAATCGCATGCAATTTTTGCAACAGGGTAAAGTCGATTTGATGATTGCCACCATGACCGACAAACCTGCTCGCCGCAAAGTCGTATCGATTGTCGATCCGAACTATTATTCTTCGGGCACCAATATTTTGACACCGAAAAAGTTTGGTTTTAAAAAGTGGGAAGACCTGCGCGGTAAACCTGTTTGCGGTATTCAGGGTGCTTTCTATAACAAGAAAACCGGCCGGGATTTTGGAGCAAAAATCGTTGCATTTAAAGGCACTGCAGAAGTCTATGCAGCTTTGAAAGCAGGTAACTGCGTGGCATTTGTCTATGACGATAGCTCACATGTCGCCAAAACAAAATCGAAAGAATGGGCTGACTATGAAATGCCTTTGCCAACGATCGATGATGCTCCCTGGGGTCTTGCAGTGAAACTTGGCGAGACCAAATTCCACGCATTGATGTCAGACATGATCAAGGGCTGGCACAAGTCTGGCCGCATTCTGGCGCTTGAAACAAAATGGGGTGTTGAGAACACTCCTTTTGCCAAGGCCATGAACGCAAAATATAAATAGGCCTTAAGCTGGTTTGTGGCGGGGTGGCGCTGTTGTCGCTCCGCCGCAAATCTTCATGTTTTATTGTAGCCAGCACAGGGGAAGGGGGTCACTAGATGGAAGCATTTTTTGAGTGGTTCAAATGGCTCTATGACGACACTGGAATAAATTTACCTTTCTTATATGACAGTTATGATCGTGGCCGCATGATCAATGGCTTTTTCATGACCGTAAAACTGTCTGTACTTTGTCTGATTTTTTCAATTATTATCGGCATGATCGGTGCCTGGCTGCAAGCCTCACCCCTGAAATGGACTCGCCGGTTTGTCAGCGGTTATATTCAGATATTTCGCAACACCCCCCCACTCGTACAGTTATATTTCTTCTATTTCGCTATTGGCACGCTGTTGCCCAAAGTCGCAACTGACTATGGCGGCCAAGAGCCGATGCTCGGCGGTTTTGCCTGGGCGGTGATCTCGCTATCCTTCTTTGCCGGTGCTTTTAATGTGGAGATCTTCCGCTCGGGAATTGAAGCGGTGCCCAATTCGACCATTGAAGCTGCCAAGGCCTTGGGTTTTAGCCGCTTGCAGATCTATAGAGATATCACCCTGCCACTGGCCTTTCGGGTTGTGCTACCAGCGCTTGCCAACAATCTCGTCAATCTCGTTAAAACAACCACACTAGCCTACGCCATTGCGGTTCCCGAAATGCTGTATGAGGCCAACCAGATCTGGTCTGACAATGTCAATGTCACAGAGATGATGATTTTTATGCTGCTTACTTACTTCGTACTAGTGGGCGTGTTGGTGTGGGCCATGAGCCGCTGGGAGCGGTCATTGAAGATACCTGGCTACGGGAATTGAGGAAATGCAGAACATGAATAAAACAGAGTATAAAACAGATCTGCCGGTGATGCTGCCCCCCAAAACAGGTTCCAATGGCAATTTCGATTTCAATCTCAAACCGTGGCACGGCCTGTTTCTGCTGGGTATTTGCGTGTTATCGTCAACAGCTGCCTATACCCAGGCAGACCCCGTAAAAGCCCCACCATTTGAAGTATTGCTGCGCTGGATGCCGCTCTTGCTGAAGGGCTTCGTATTCAATCTGATTATTTCCATTAGTGCCATGGGCATTGGTACGCTGGTCGGAGCGGCTCTGGGGTTAGGGCAGATTTCCCTGCATCCATGGCTTCGAAAAGTCGCCTGGTTTGTGACCCAGTTTTTCCGCAATTCGCCGTGGCTGGTGCTGTTGTTCTTTGCCATGTTCCTGTTGCCCTTTGAATTCAAAATCGGGGGCTATACCATTCCCTTGCCAGACTGGCTAAAAGCCATTATCGGCCTGTCCTTACCTGTGATGGCCAATGTCTCGGAAATTGTTCGCGGTGCGATTGCTTCGCTACCGAGCGGCCAATGGGAAGCGGCCGAAAGCTTGGCGTTCAACCGCACGCAGGTTTTGTGGCGTATCATTTTACCGCAATGCATTAAACGCATGTTGCCACCCTGGATGAACCTCTATTCGATTTTGACAATGGCAACGGTGCTCGCCTCAATCGTTGGTGTTTCCGAAGTGATGACATTGACCGGTCAGGCCCTGTCTGCCGAGGACGGGCGCTCCGATCTGCTAATGCCATTTTACTCATTCATTTTGTTTTTGTTTTTTATCTACTGCTACCCCATCGCACGGTGGACAGTTTATCTGGAACAAAAATTTGCCGTTAAAACCTAGAGGAATTTTGTCATGACCTGGAGCGAAGACCAACCGATGGTGTCCATCAAAAACCTGCACAAGTCTTTTGGGGAACTCGAAGTCATCAAAGGAGTTTCCCTTGATGTGATGAAAGGCGAGGTCATTTGTATCATTGGTCCCTCGGGTTCGGGAAAATCAACGATCATTCGATGCATCAATGCCCTCAATGACATACAAAAAGGTTCTATTCTGGTGGAGGGCTTGGAAGTCAATGATCCTGATCTTGACAAGCGCGAATTGCGCAAGAAAGTAGGCATGGTGTTTCAGCAATATAATCTGTTTCCTCACAAAACTGCCCTTGAAAATATCATGATGGCTCCCCTGCTGGTTATGAAACAAGACAAGGACGACGTCGAGAAACTGGCCCGCGATCTGGTCAAAAAAGTCCGCCTTGAAGGCAAGGAAGATAGTTATCCAGGCGAGCTGTCAGGCGGCCAGCAGCAACGTGTTGCCATTGCCCGCTCGCTAGCCATGAGCCCCGACGTGATGCTGTTTGATGAGGTTACTGCCGCTCTTGACCCAGAAACGGTCAACGAAGTTTTGCTTGCCATCAAGGAGTTGGCTGAAGATGGCATGACCTGCCTTTTGGTCACCCATGAGATGGGCTTTGCCCGTGAAGTTGCCGATCATATCTACTTCACCGACAAGGGTGTCATTGTCGAACATGGCCCGCCGGCAACATTTTTTGATGATGCCAAGGATCCGCGCACCAAAGAGTTCTTGAGCCAGATTTTATAAACTGCTTAATTAGCCTCTCTATACGCTAAAAGAAGTTTTGATTTTGACCCTTCTTATCCTGACCTGGAGGGATAATAAAAAATGGCGCGTATCATCTACGTAAACGGCCGCTATAGTCCATATTCGCAGGCCATCATTCATGTTGAGGATAGAGGGTTTCAATTCGCTGACGGCGTTTACGAAGTCTGCTTTATCCATAAGCGCGTGATCGTTGATCTCGATGGTCATCTTGACCGGCTCGAGCGATCACTTGGCGAGTTGCGCATGGCCGCGCCCATGTCACGCCCGGCCCTCATTCATGTCATGAACGAAACGCTGCGTAGAAACAAAATATGCAACGGGTACACCTATATGCAGGTGACACGTGGAGCTGCTCCGCGCGCCTTCTCATTTCCAGCCGATGATATTGGTTCTTCCCTGATCTGCATGGCCCGCCCTCACGATGAGAAGAAAAACAATGCCCTTGCCGAAAAAGGCATTAACGCTCTGACCGTGCCCGATATTCGCTGGGCGCGGCGTGATATCAAGTCCATTTCACTATTGCCGCAAATGCTGGCCAGTCAGGCGGCTCTGGATCAAGGATGTGCTGAGGCTCTGCTTGTCGAAGATGATGGCTTTATTACCGAAGGCTCTCACAGTAATGCGTGGATGATCGATCATGATAATCGTTTGCTGACGCGCCGCGCCGATAATTCTATTTTGCGGGGGCGAACACGCGAAGCCGTCGCAGCGACCATCGATGAACTTGGTTTGAAATTTGAAGAACGAGCCTTTAGTGTTGAAGAGGCAATGGCCGCTAAAGAAGTTTTCGTCACCTCCACCACGGCCCTGTTGATGCCCGTCGTACAAATTGATGGCAAACAGATTGGCGCTGGTGTACCTGGAGACATATCCCGGAAATTACGGCAATTGATCTGTGAAGCCTACGGCATGTAAAGTTTTTCAGGCAGGGCCCTTCAATCAGCAAAGGGTTCTGCCAGAAACTTGAATATTATTGGCTTTTGATGAAATCCACAAAACGCTGCTCTGGAGAAAAACCAATCAGCGCTTCTCCCTGGCTGACAAAATTTGAATATGGATTGGAGTCATAAAAGCAGGGGTTGCCGGGGTAATCCCCCCATTTTAAACGGGGGTTATTGGTAGAACCTGACTTATCATGCGGCGTTCGCCAGCTTTGCTGCTGGTGGGATGCCGCCGATGGCCATATTGGGCCGTTGGTTGTTGTAAGTCCAGAGCCAGTTTGTGG
>JAJRQA010000028.1 GCA_024280475.1 Alphaproteobacteria bacterium | reverse complement strand
CCCTGCTTTTCGGAGCCGCTTCGCAAGAGCGTTGTTCTGATGCCCATGGTTCTGCCTGCAAGGATTTACCAGCTTGCTGGCGCGTAGCGTCCTTGTGGGCATGGTTCTGGGTAGCAGATCATAAGTGATAGAAGCAGGCGGGATGCAGAGAAAAACTCCCCCTGCTTTTTGGTGAGCAGAGCGGGTTTTTTCGTCCTGACCGCGTAAGCGGTCTTATAGGACGATGAGTATCCGCCAAAGGCGGATTCCTTATCTTATCCACAGCTTTGCTGTGTGTTCTTGTGTTCTAATAGGGTGTTCCCCCCTCTTTCACCCAATAGAATCAATATGTTACTGACCTTTAGGGATACAAATTCAGCAAAAATCCGTGTTTAGGGATACAAATTCAGCGTTTAGGGATACAAATTCAGCGAACTGTCATCAAGCGTTCAGGGATACAAATTCAGCAAAATTCGCCGCCTTCAAGGATACATTACTCCCTAAATAAACTTCGCTATTGTATCCCTAAGCGTAAACCTTACAATGTGTGGATGAGTCGAGCAGAGGCACAACATATAGGGTTATTCTCCGAACAGGAGTTGGACGGCATTCAGCCTTCTGGCTCTCCGTGGGTGATCTCTGACGACGACCCTGCAACCGTCCCTGTGCCGCTTCAAACTGTCATTGTGAAGGTTGACGGGCCATACACTGAACGGGATCGCAAGCTATGGGTGTTCCTGCTCCACACGGTCTTTGACGAGCTGGGCGAAAAAACCATCCATACCCTGCCCGTGCGCGAGATTAACGCCATGTTCCGTGAGCTGGGCGGCGACCATAGCACTAAATGGCTTTGGGAAAGCGCCAAGCGCCTCGCCAAAACCACGGTAGAATGGGAAACCACCTTTGAAGATGGGCGCTTTGATCAGGGGATTTCATCCATGTTCGGCGCGAATATCTCAAAGAAGGCGCGGCAAATGGGAACGCTTACGTTCAACTTCCCGCCCCTGCTTATCCCGATCATAAAACAACCAACGCGCTTTGCCCGTCTACGGGTTCACTTCCTGCTCAAGCTGTCGGGGAAATACGCTGTAACCTTGTATGAAATTCTAGAGGGCTTCGCCAACCGCCGTGACGGGCGCTGCGCGGTCACGATTGATGATCTGCGCACATGGCTCAAGGTGCCAGAGGATAGCTATTCCACATGGAAAAATTTCCGCCTGCGGGTGCTTGATCCAGCCATAAAACAGATCAATGACGATCCATACGGTGCGGGATTTTCGGTCGAATACACCCCCATCCGCAAGGGGCGCTTTTATCATGAGATAATCTTCCAGCTCACCAAAACCCCCAAGCGGATTCAGACAGACAAACTTATCAAGAAAAGCGCCGGCAATGCTCGCACGATCACAGCCGCAAAGAACAAAGGCCGGCCAGCCCTGCTCGATGCAGACATAAACCGCGCGGCGCAGGAAACCAGATATTATTTGGACATGGGCGAAGTGCAAAAGCAGTTCTGGGCGCATTGGGAAAGCACAGGTAAACCAGACTTCAAAAAGGGTGTAGCGCAAGCATTTATGGGGTTTGCAAAGAAAAAATACGGGCAAGTGAAGTATGGGAAAAGATGATGAATAAGGAAAGAAATATCAATGTTTGACGCAGGAGCCGCTCTTAAAGAAGCAAGTTTTTCTGGCCGCGTGCAAGCGTCTGAAGATCAAAGCATGTTGGACATTGACCAAAAAACGCGGACCAGCGTTCTGCCTTGGCGCGGACAATTCAGCCCGCAGCTCGTGGAATATTTCATACAAAAAAACCTTCACCATTCTGGTGTGATACTTGACCCCTTCAGCGGAAGTGGAACGGTCCTATATGAAGCTGCGGCTTTAGGGCATCAAGCAATAGCGCGAGACATCAACCCAGCTGCAATTGCCCTCGCAAAAGCTTCATCCATCTGCGCAGTGCCGAAGCAGCAGAGAGCTATTGTTCTGGAAGAGGTTGAAACCTTTGCAAACAAGCTAAAGCATCAAGTATCGCTGCACGATTCTGCTTTATCCGTAAATTTTGCTGCCGAAGTATTTCAAGAGCAGTTGTCTGAGTTTGCATCGCCAGATGTTGTGCAAGCATTTTTAATGTCAGCCTTTGGAGACAATACAGAGCTAAAGATCAAGACAATCAGCCGCGCTGTAAACACCACTCAAAGACTCGTTCTAGGTGCTCCTGAGACAGACCAACGCCTTTCGGTAGATGTAGGTGATGCGCGCGATCTAGGGTTGGCTCATGATAGCGTTGATTACCTCATAACTTCCCCGCCATACATCAACGTATTCAACTATCATCAAAATTACAGACCCATCATCCAAGCATTAGGGCACACGCCCCTATCAGCGGCTCGTGCTGAAATCGGAGCAAATCGAAAGTTTCGGATGAACCGTTTTATTACGGTTGCTCAGTATTGCATCGACATCGCCCTATTCTTCGGCGAAGCGGCTAAAATCCTGAGGGATGGGTGCCCTATGACGATAGTTATGGGACGTGAATCCAAGGTGCGAGGAGTGTCTTTTAAGAACGGCGCTCTAGTCGCTGCTATAGCTTCTGATGGTCTGGGGGGAGAGATAACCTCTTGGAATGAAAGAAGCTTCCTTAATAGATTCGGTGCGACAATCTACGAAGATGTCTTAACAATTATCCCGAGGGAAAACCCGCCTAGCTTGATTGAAGCAGTGGGCCGATCCGTTGGCACCGAGGCTTTGCGATCTGCCTTGGACTACGCTCCAGAAGATCGAAAGCACGACATAGAAAACGCGATTATAACCTCACATACTGTTGAACCCTCACCTTACGTTCTGAAAGAAAATAAATGATATCCACACCCCACGGCGATAAGCTGAAAGCCCTCCTCAATAACGCCAAACTGCCAGAAGGCGACAAGCCAAGAGTCACCGCACAGGTGGCTCTCTATGACGCTTGGGTTGCCACGATGAACAACCTTCAAGGCGAAGGTGATGCTTTATTGTCATCTCTAATTGAATCCTTAAACGCTTACAAAAAATCGGTAGAATTTGACCTGATATTTTGCTCAGAAGATAACTTCCTCTACAGACAAAAGGGACAGCTCAAGCTGGACAACACTATCCTAGAAGAATTTTTACCTCGCCTGTTTGATCAACGCTTAGTAAACGGTCTGGCTCGCCAAGAAGGTCTTGAATGCGGTCCCAAAAAAAGCTTCTCTGGCCTCTCATTCGATAGCCCTGTCTTGGCACTTTCAGAGGGTGGAGCATACCTGAAAGCGAAGGATCAAGACTTCTCGATCACCCGCAAGCACAACATAGTAATCTCTCGAAGCGACAAGCCTGCTGATAGATTCTCAAAAGATTTCCATGTGTCCTATTTTGCATCAGAGATCAAAACAAACCTCGACAAAACCATGTTCCAAGAAGGTGCAGCAACAGCAGCAGAGCTGAAGAAATCCACAACTGGCTCGCGTTATATTTTGTTGTGTGAGTGGTTAGACATGAAGCCAATCAGTACCAAGCTTACAGCCATAGATGAAGTAATAATTCTGCGACGGTCAAAGCGCATAGGATCAAACGTACGTTCCAATTTCTCTACGGTTCAGGGACGGGCTGAATATAAGGAATGGTTCGAAAAGTTCCTTGATGACCACCCGCTAGACATAGAAAGCTTCAAACGCTTCGTATTTCATCTGAATGAGTGCTTTCCTGATGCAGATCATGACGCAGAGGATATTGTTCTTGGGCGTGGATTCTTCTAACCTCCCTACCCTTTCAAACGCGCCCAAAACCCCTTGGGTTTGGCGCTCTGATCTTCAATCAATGCCGTGATCTTGTTGGCCTGCTCGCGCCAACTGTCGCGGTCGGTCTTTACTTCGTCCAACATCTCACGCAGCAGCTCAACTTCCCTCTGTAACACACTGGTTTCATTAGGGGTTTCACTTTGTAACTTTTGCGGGATAACGTCACTGTCGTTTGAAACGGCAGGCCATACCCTGAAAAGCTCGGAAGCTTCAATAATCCAACCGCCCTTATCACGCGGTTTTGCCGTTAACTTCCCGCTTTTTATGGCTCTTGTGATGGTTGGGACGCTTTTCCCAACCTTCTTAGCCGCCTGTGTTGCTGATAGTTCCATCCTGTAATCTCACCCTTTCATGCTCTAACATTGTTATGCTTTGAAAGGGTAACATATTTGCAAGCACCTTAAAAGTCAGGAGAAAATTTCACCCACATGGCGCAAGGGAAACCCCTGCCAAAAGCCCTTCAGGTTCCGATATTTGGGGTCTACACCTGAAGGGCTTTTGGCAGGGGCGCTCTATCTGCTGCGGTCTGCGTCACGGCGCGGGGCAGGGGCTTTCTTCACCGCCCCCGATCGTTCGGCCTTCTTGCCCCAGTCCTTGGGTTGGCTCACAGGCTGCTTTGATGCACCCGTCTTAGCCCAATCCCGCTTGGCAGGGGTAACGCCGCCCAAACCACCTTTATCGGCCTGTACGGGTGTTTTTCGCCAATCTTTTGCAGCAACCGTCTGCGTCTTACCTGCCACGCGCGGCACTTCGCCTTTTGGGGCTGGCATCGGTGATGGTGCAGAAACCACGGCCTTGCGGGTTGCCTGTGGTTTTGGTGTTGCGGAATCTGCACGGCGGGTCTTGTCGAAATCCTTTTTCACGGGATCTGAACTCCTCTGATAAGAACGGTATGAGCGTCCGCGAAGCTGTTTCCATGCTTCGCGAACCTTGCCCCATTCATCATCCTGACGCTGTATCAGTGAGGAACGGGCTTGATCGAAAGATGCGCGTTGGCCTTTTAGCGCGTCTTTACGTTGCGCCTGAATGGACTGCACCTCATGATCGAGAACAGCTTTCAGCTCGGCGCGTAATGTTTTCTTGTCGAGATCAAGGCGGCGTTCAAAAATCGCGCGGCGTTTTTGAGATGAAATCACATTGGAAAAGTGAGCAGATAGTTTCCCTCTGCCATCCAGTTCGCCCATGACATACTGTTGCGAGGTCGCTTCAAAAGCGTTCTGAATCACACCAATGAGATTTGCCTCGCGCTTATCGTATGCCGTTTTGCGTTCGCGCTCCTTGGCAAAATGCGCAGCCCAAAATGGCTTTGTTTCTTGCCTGTGAAGCGTGGCTGCATCTTTGATCCGCTTGCGGTAATCATTATAGATCGCATTGCGCTTGGTTTTGTTGGTAGCAGACAAGTCTTTCCACTCTTGGCGGTGGCGCAGCTTTTGCGCTTCGCCCAAATCCTTGAGCATGGCGGCAGGGGATAGATCAGATTTCGCCCTAGCTGACGCTTCTTTGCGTTTAGCCAGGGCGAAATCCTGACGCGCCTTTTTATCTTGGTGTTGTTCGCGCTTCTTCCGCTTTTCTTCACGGGCTGGGGTGACAATGTTACCCCTGTCGCGTTCATATTGGTTTGCCCAATCTGAAAGCTGTAGGCGGTCATTTTTAAACGGGTGCATCCGTCCATCGGCAGGATCAACGCGGTTGATGATGACATGCACATGCGGGTGTTTCTGGTCAGTGTGACAGACCGCAACACTCTGCAAGTGTTCCGCCTTCAGCTCCTTCAGGGAAGCATCAACAGCCGCCAGCATTTCGGCTTTGTCGATCTGCCCTGCCTCGTCGGGATGCCATGACAAAGCGTAGGCATAAACGCTCTGGGTGGACTTGCGCCCCGCCGCTTTAATGCCCGCCGCCTTCTTCAATTCATCGGCCTGCAATGCGGTTGCAATCATGATCCGCTTTGCGGCCTGCGGATCATCTGTCATGAGGTTGCGGGTTTCAGTCCAGCCCACGCGCTCGGCTGTATCAGCACCCTTGTCATGCAGATAATAGGCAAACGCCCCGTTGAAGCTGTGACCTTTCTTGGCAATGTCAGGAACCATGCGCCAAGACCTTTTGCACAGCCGCCCGAACCTCGGCCAGCACATCAGGGAAATCGGGTGGAAGATTCCGCCCGACATTCACCTTATGGGCTATCTGGTTGAGGTTCACGCCAACGCGGTTCAGCTCGACAAGCAAAGCTTGATCGACGGTGCCGCGCTTGGGGGCGATGCGGGATTTGAAGATTGCACGGCGGCAATATTCAACCAACGTCAGCCCCGCTGCCGCCGCTCGCTCCTCGATCAAAACACGCTCGGCCGCTGTCACCCGCAGGTTGGGCAAACGGTCGTCTCTGCGTTCTTCGGGCCGTAGGGGAGGCCGCGCCATGGGCTGTCACCTTTCTTCTGCGGCTCTGCCGCCAAGCGTTTTTGGGAACCAAAAACATAGCTTGCTATTCCAACTATGTAAACTATGATTTTGGAAATTCAAACAGGATGATTCTGCGCAATGTCATTTGTTTCTACTACTGTCCTTACCTATCAATCAGGTGATTTATTTCTTGGCCGTGATGGTGATCGTGAAATCGGTATTCAAACTGACCGCCATGCAATCACGATAGCTGGTTCACGATCTGGCAAAGGCGCGGCTGTCATTATTCCCAATTTGCTTCGGTGGCCGCACAATGCACTCGTGATCGACCCAAAAGGCGAAAACGCGGAAAAAACATACGCCGCCCGTTTGAAAATGGGGCAATCCATCCATGTTATTGATCCATACGAAGAAGCCAAAGAAGTGCCGCAACAACTGCGGGGCGCGTTCAATCCGCTCGGCGAAATCGACAAGAACAGCCTGACTGCCAGCACCGATTTGGAAGTGATCGCCGATGGTCTGGTGAAACGATCTGACCCTAAACACGCTCAATGGGATGATGGCGCGGTGTCGATTCTGGCTGGCTTAATGGCTTTTACGTTAAGCGTTGCCCCGCCAGAAGAACATAATCTCATGTCGGTTAGACGTTTGCTTTCAGAAACAGATGAGGACTTGCGCGAAACAGCGGAAGTTATGATGTCGGTGAATGAATTTGACGGTCTGGCGCGAAGTGCCGCCGTTGCCATCCTGACAGGGCTGGACAGTCCAAAATCCATGGAAGCGGACTTTATCGGAGCCGCAAGACGCCATACTAAATGGCTCGAAAAACGCGCCATGCGGCAGGTGTTAGAGCACTCAACTTTCAAACTGTCTGACCTGAAAACGGGCGCCGCATCCGTCTATCTGGTGTTACCTCCTGATTATCTTGATAATGACGGAGCATTCCTTCGCCTGTTCGTCCGTTGCGCCATTAGTGCTATGGCGCGCGGGGGATCAGGCAAAGGTAAGGAATGCCTATTCATCCTTGATGAATTTTACAGCCTCGGAAAAATGGATATTATACAAAAATCCTCTGGCTCAATGCCATCCTACGGCGTTCACCTCTGGCCATTCATGCAGGATTTGGGGCAACTGCTTGTCATGTATGGAACCGAAGGGGCTGAAACTTTCTTCGCAAATGCCGACCTGCACCAATTCTTTGGCAATGCTGACTCTCTGACCTTGAATCACGTCTCGATGCGCCTCGGCACAAAAACCTCTAACGAAGTCGCTATGCCAAATGCGCCCTCCACGCCCATTTCCTCTGGCGCGAGCATGGGGCGTGGTCTGACTTCATTGGGGGGGTATTCCAAAAACACTTACACCCGCGCTTCTGCTGGCGTTCTCGGCGGCCTTCTCGCTGCGGGTGAAGGCGCTTTCCAATCCGCAAGGCAGGCTGATTATGCCGATGAAATGCAGTACTATCAGCAGCAAATGCAACTAGCGATGTCTGAAATTGGAACACCACGCTACCCCCCAGATCAAATTGGAAAACTCGTCCAGCAAAGGCCAAAGGAAGTCGCTCCCTATCTCATAAATTTTGTGGCAGGTGTCGGCGCTGTTTTGGTGCGGCCTGCGCCATATTTTGTGAATTATGAGGTTGCGGCCAAACAAACGGAACATGCCGTTGCCGAGAGGCAAGACAATTCCATTTTCAACCATCCTAATTTTGCGAAATGGTTTTGGGGAATTCTCGTCTGCTTGCTGGTACTAGCGTCGATAGCTGGAAGTCAGTAGCTCTAGATTAGGCCAAAGGTTCCCAAGGCATGACTGATCGCGGATGCTTTCCAAGGTCTGCCGATCATGGAATTTTGCCATGTGCGAAACATAGGCGTTGAAGGTTTCTGATATTCTTGGCTGCATCCATGGGTCTTTGTTCATGCTCCATGATCTCAAATTGGGTGTTTTGAATGCAAATTTCTGTGCATAAACCGCACTCAGAGCAGGTTTAAAGGCTCCCCTGTATCTGCCTTACACCCCTCAAGGGGTCGAAGTTTCAGACAGGAAGGGCATTTCCTGTCTGTGCAGGTGGTTGCTTGTTTTTCCCTGCTTTTCGGAGCCGCTTCGCAAGAGCGTTGTTCTGATGCCCATGGTTCTGCCTGCAAGGATTTACCAGCTTGCTGGCGCGTAGCGTCCTTG
>JAJRQA010000027.1 GCA_024280475.1 Alphaproteobacteria bacterium | reverse complement strand
AAGGTCCGGTGCAAGGGAGTTTTCTTATGTCCGAGCGCAAAAAGAACCATAGACGCGATGGCGTTGGCCCTAGCCAGCGCCAGCTGCGGGTGGGAGAAAGCCTGCGCCATTCGCTGGCCGAATTGCTCTTGCGTATCGAGATCAATGATGAGGTGCTGTCTGGCGTCAATCTCACCGTTTCAGAGGTTCGTACTTCTCCTGATTTGCGCCAGGTCACAGCCTTTGTCGCGCCGCTTGGCGGTGAAAACAGGGATGAAGTCGTCACGGCCCTCAATCGGCATTGCCGCTATATTCGCGGCGAGCTGGCCCACAAAGTAACGCTCAAATATATGCCCGAGCTGAAATTCAAACTCGACGTCTCCTATGACGAATACGAAAAAATCACCGACCTGCTAAGCACCAAAAAAGTCGCGCAGGATCTGGATTGAGGGGTTGAGCTCTCCCAAATAAACGATAAGTGAAACAAACATGGCAAGGCGCAAACGTGGTCAGCTGGTAAATGGCTGGCTTATTCTCGATAAACCTCTCGAAATTACCTCGACCAGCGCCGTTAATGTATTGAAACGCGTGTTTGATGCGCAAAAGGCTGGTCATGCTGGCACCCTTGATCCGCTGGCCACCGGGGTGCTGCCCGTAGCATTTGGCGAGGCCACCAAAACCATGCCCTATGTGATGGACGGCGAAAAAAGCTATCGTTTCATGGTCCGCTGGGGAGCGCAGACCAACACGGATGACGCGCAGGGCGAGGTCATCAAAACCAGCGATCAACGCCCTTCCAGAACCGATATCGAGACGCTGCTCTGCGACTTTATCGGCGAAATTGAGCAAACACCGCCCGCTTTTTCCGCCATTCACATCAAGGGGGAGCGCGCCTACAAGCTGGCCCGCCGAGGCGAGGAGGTAATTATGCCCTCGCGCCGCGTGCTCATTGATGATCTGGCGATCACCGGGCAACCCGATGACGATCATTGTGAATTCCAGGTCGATTGCGGAAAAGGCACGTATGTACGCGCCATTGCTCGCGATCTGGGAGAAAAACTGCAATGCTTTGGCCATGTCGTAGAACTGCGCCGGACCCGCGTTGGCAAGTTCCATGAATCTATGTCGATTTCGCTGGATAATCTACGTGAGTTAAGCCATAGTGCCGCGGATCGAGAGGCATTACTTGCAAAACTGCTTTGCGTGGAGACCGCCCTGGACGACATCCCGGAGCTGGCCATAAACGCAAATGACGCCTTTCGATTGAAACAGGGACAATCCGTGCTGCTACGCGGTGCAAACAGCCCCATTTTAACCGGAGAAGTCTATGCAACCTTGCAAGGCGAACTCATTGCGATCGGTGAAGTCGAGCGCGGTGAATTGAAGCCAACCAGGGTTTTTAATTTATAGGCCCTCCCTCAATAAATTTTAAAAGGAGTTCCGATGTCGATAACGAACGAACGAAAAGCCGAATTGATGAAAGAATATGGCATCAAGGATGGCGATACAGGATCACCCGAAGTGCAAGTTGCCGTTCTCACCGAACGGATTGTCACCCTTACCGAACATTTCAAAACCCACAAGAAAGACAATCATTCTCGTCGCGGCCTGTTGAAAATGGTGAGCACACGCCGCCGCCTGCTTGACTATGTCAAAGGCAAAGATATGTCACGCTATGAAGGCTTGATCAAACGCCTTGGCCTGCGCCGCTAACTCAAAGGAATAATGGGAATTTACAAGGTGTGTTAGCAATGCTTAACGCGCCTTCCCTGCTTTCAATGGTGTGTGACGATTGGCTCACGCATCCAGCATCAAGATGTTTCACCGCCCAGCTTATTTCGACTTCAAGGCGGGGGGACATCAAACGACCAAAAGAAAATATCCGTAAGCCAGACCGTGCTCATTTGGCCAGGAGGCCCGAGCAATTATAAAGACCGAAAGAAAACGATATGTTTGAAATACACAAAGAAGAAATCGAATGGGGCGGACGCACCCTTTCCCTCGAGACCGGCCGCATTGCCCGTCAGGCACATGGTTCTGTGCTCGCCAAATATGGTGACACCACCGTCCTTGCCTGTACCGTTTCTGAAAAATCAGTACGCCCCGGCATGGATTTCTTCCCCCTCACCGTTCACTATCAGGAAAAAACATTTGCCGCCGGTAAAATCCCAGGTGGATTTTTCAAGCGCGAAGGCCGCCCCGGTGAAAAAGAAACCCTCACCTGCCGCCTGATTGACCGTCCAATCCGCCCGCTATTCCCAGATAGTTTCAAAAACGAAACCCAGATCATCATTACCGTGCTTTCGCACGATCTTGAAAATGATCCCGATATTGTCGCTTTGGTGGCAACCTCCGCCGCACTGACACTGTCTGGCGTTCCCTTCATGGGCCCCATTGCCGGCGCACGCGTTGGATATACCGATGGCAAATACAGCCTGAACCCATTGCTTGGCGAAGACATGGATGCAAGTGATCTCGATCTCGTGGTTGCTGGTACTCAGGACGCTGTTTTAATGGTGGAGTCAGAAGCACAGGAACTTTCCGAAGAAATCATGCTCGGCGCGGTTATGTTTGGCCACGAAGAATCAAAACCTGTCATCGACATGATCATCCGCCTCGCGGAAAAAGCTGCCAAGGAACCTTGGGATCTTAAAGAAGTCGACAACAGCGCTTATACCGACAAAGTCGCACAAATGGCCGAAGCTGGCCTGCGTGAAGCCTATGCGATCACCGAAAAAACCAAGCGCCAGAATCTCATTTCCGAGCTGAAGAAAAAAGTCTTTGATGAGCTGATGCCCGAAAAAGACGATGGCACCGAGTCGGTATTGCTCGGCGATACGTTCAAATCGCTTGAGAAAAAAGTCGTGCGCGGCGATCTCATCAAAACCAAAAAACGTATTGATGGTCGTGATCTGACAACCGTGCGCCCCATTGTTGCAGAAGTTGGCGTCCTCGAACGCACCCATGGCTCAGCCCTGTTTACGCGCGGCGAAACACAAGCCCTTGTCGTCACCACACTAGGCACCGGTGAAGACGAGCAGATCATTGACGCGCTGGAAGGCAGCTATCGCAACAATTTCATGTTGCATTACAACTTCCCTCCCTATTCTGTTGGTGAAGCGCGCCGCTTTGGCACACCTGGCCGCCGCGAAATCGGTCACGGCAAGCTTGCTTGGCGTGCTATTCATCCACTGCTGCCAAAGAAAGAAGATTTCCCTTACACGATGCGGGTTGTCTCCGAGATCACTGAAAGTAACGGCTCCTCTTCAATGGCAACCGTTTGTGGTACGTCCCTCGCCCTTATGGATGCAGGTGTCCCACTGGAGCGCCCGGTCGCCGGGATCGCCATGGGTCTGATCATGGAAGGTGATGACTATGTTGTTCTGTCCGATATCCTTGGTGACGAAGATCACCTCGGTGATATGGACTTCAAGGTGGCTGGTACCGATCGCGGCATCACCTCCTTGCAGATGGACATCAAAATCGCTGGTATCAATGAAGAGATCATGAAAGTAGCTCTGGCTCAGGCCAAAGGCGGCCGCGAACATATCCTTGGCGAAATGGACAAAGCTCTGCACGGATCTCGTGATCATGTTGGTGAGCACGCTCCTCGTATCGAAGTGATGACTATTCCCGTCAACAAGATCCGCGACCTTATCGGCCCCGGCGGCAATGTCATTCGCGGCATTTGCGAAGAAACCGGCGCCAAGATCAACGTTACCGACGATGGCACAGTCAAAGTTGCCTCTTCCGATAGCAAAAGCATTGAAGCAGCGATCGCTGCCATCAACGGCATTTGCGCCGAAGCTGAAGAAGGCAAAATCTACAAAGGTAAAGTCGTCAAAGTCGTCGATTTTGGTGCTTTTGTTAATTTCTTTGGCCCCAAAGACGGCCTCGTACATATCTCGCAAATGGCCGAAAATCGCGTCAACAAGGTCACGGATGTGGTCAATGAAGGCGATGAAATCTATGTCAAGCTGATGGGCTTTGATGATCGCGGCAAGGTACGCCTGTCGATGAAAGTCGTCGATCAGGAAACCGGCAAAGAGATCGAACAGGGCAGTGATGACTAGTCCCATTATTGAAGAGACACTCTCTTCAATAAGTTAAGCATTGAAGCGGTCATCTCGAATTTCGGGGTGACCGCTTTTTCATTGAGCGTTTTAAAAGTCACTGAGTGGATTTGCCCCCAAAGGGCATGTGCCGACAGGCACTAATTGCCAACAAAAGACTGGAAGAAACATGCTGATCGAAACTACTCTACTCTTCATCGCTGGGTTCTTTGGGGGGGCACTGAACTCGATTGCTGGGGGCGGCAGCTTTATCACCTTTCCCGCTTTGTTGATGGCGGGAGTTCCAGCCATTAGCGCCAATGCTACAAATACGTTTGCGTCCCTACCGGGCTATATGGCCGGAGCATGGGTGTTACGCCACAACATGATGAAAGCCCGCAAAAAACTGCCCCTGACCATGATCATCGCCTTCATCGGCGGCATTATCGGCGCCTGGCTTTTATTACGCACGCCTCCAGCGCGGTTCGTTGAAATCGTTCCTTGGCTTTTACTATTTGCCACCGTGCTGTTTATCTTTGGCAACAAAATCAATCAATGGATCAAAGATCGCACCAAACATCATCGCCACGCTTCGATTGTCGGCACCTTGTCTCTTTCGGCTCTGTTGCTGATCATCTGTATTTATGGCGGATTTTTTAATGCAGGATTCGGGATCATGGGCCTGTCTTATCTGGCCCTCGCAGGCATGAGCGATATTCGTACAATGGCTGGTCTCAAGCTGGTGATTTCCAGCTGCGTTTCCAGCATCGCTGTGGTTTATTTCATCATGGAGAATGCAATTGCCTGGCAACCGGGCCTCGCCGTTCTGGCAGGCACCGTCACGGGCGGCGCCATCAGTGCCTATATCGCCCGCCACCTACCCCAAACGATTGTCAGAAACGTTGTCACCATCGCCAGCATAGCGATCACCAGCTGGTTCTTTTATGATGTTTATGGGAGGGGGTAACTGGGAGGCGGCGCGCCTTCTAGGAGAGACTTGGCACACCGCCCCCATCAGAGCCCGACCGGGCGGGCGCCGAACTGGCCGCGCCAATGTCCTCAAACAGCTAAACGGTAGGACAACTATAGATGAAGGCCAGAGCGTAGCCAAGATTAGCCGTGAGATAAAATCAATAGCACTCATCAAAGATATAATTTGAAACCTGTATGGGAGGCTTCAAAGCCCAGTTTCTCATAAAACTCAAGCGCGCTGGTACGGCTATTATTACTAGTCAGCTGGACGATTTTACACCCCTCCCCTTTTGCGTGATCAATCGCGTAAGCAATCAACTGCTTGCCAAGCCCGCGCCCTTGATGATCTTTCGAGACGCGCACGCCCTCGATCTGGCAGCGTTTCGCTCCTGTGAAAGTGAGATTGGGAATGATGGTGATTTGCGCGCAGCCAATCACAGCATCCGCCAGCTTGATAACTAAAATAGAATTATCGCTTGATTGTTCAATATCAGCAAAGGCTGCTTCATAATCTGATCGGGTCGTGGCCATTGATTGCTCGCGCACGCGGCCCAACGGATCATCTGACAATAGGGCAATGATCTGATCGAGATCTCCCCTTTGCGCCGTACAGACCTCATATTGTTCATTGATTGTCAGCGGCATCTTCAAACTCCTGTAATTGGTCCACTGGCATTCCTGAATTCATACCCGCCATATTGTTATTCTTCAAGGTCACCGGGCATTTCATAAGCCGCTTTCTTGACGCTTTCATGTTGTATTTATCCCAAACATGCCTGCAGTCACTTTGGATCAAAATGAGCTTGGTCCAAAGTGCTTGTCGGACTTGACTATCTGTAGAACGAGTGAACTGCATATTGTATTTTTAGGGGTCATATTTGAAGGGGGGGCTTAAGTCAAAAGGAGACTTGATGTGTCTGTATCAAATCATGTTGATTTCGAAGGGTTTATGGACGGAGTGGGGAAACGAAACCCTGGCCAACCAGAATTTTTACAAGCGGTTCGCGAAGTCGCAGAGGATATTTTCGACTACATAATACATAAAAAAGAATATCACGAGTATCAAATTCTAAGACGTATTGCGGAGCCGGATCGCGTCGTTAGTTTCCGTGTATGCTGGGAAGACGACAATAATAACATTCGTGTTCAGCGCGGCTGGAGAGTCCAGAATAGCAATGCAATCGGCCCTTACAAAGGTGGTATTCGGTTTCATCCTGGTGTGACAGAGAGCATCTTGAAATTCCTTGCTTTCGAACAGACATTCAAGAACAGCCTTACCGGGCTACCTATGGGGGGGGCCAAGGGCGGCTCCAATTTTAATCCAAAGGGCAAATCTGACCACGAGGTGATGCGGTTCTGCCAGTCATTTATGACCGAGCTATATCGCCATGTTGGCGAAAATATCGATATTCCTGCCGGTGACATCGGGGTCGGTGCGCGAGAGATCGGCTATATGTTCGGTCAGCACAAGCGTATTACAAACCGGTTTACTGGCGTTTTGACAGGCAAAGGCCTGGAATATGGTGGCAGTCTTGTCAGGACTGAAGCGACGGGCTACGGAGCCGTCTATTTTGCTCAAAATATGCTTAGTCGTGTCGGCAACGCGATCGACGGCAAGGTTTGTGTTGTATCCGGTTCCGGCAATGTCGCCACTCATGCTGTCGAGAAAATCACACAACTCGGCGGCAAGGCTGTCACCTTGTCTGATTCTTTGGGTTTCATTCACGACCCCGACGGTATCGATGAGGAAAAATTACAATGGACAAAGGAACACAAGACCCGAAACCATGGGCGTATTTCGGAATATGCCGATAGGTTTCCAGGTTCAAAATTCTACGAAGGTCAGCGACCATGGTCCGTACCGTGTGACATGGCCTTTCCATGCGCAACCGAGAACGAAATCAATGGCACGGATGCACGCCGTCTGGTCCAGAACGGCTGCATTGCTGTTGCGGAAGGCGCAAATATGCCGACCAACCTTGACGGTATTCACTTTTTCAGAGGCGCTCGGATACTTTACGCCCCCGGAAAAGCCGCAAATGCGGGGGGTGTGGCGCTTTCAGGCTTTGAAATGAGCCAGAATTCGGCTCGGCTCTCCTGGAGTGAAGATGAACTTCAAGAACATCTCAAGACGGTTATGCGCGGCATTCATGATCGCTGCCTGGAGCATGGTGGAGTAGCTGGCACAGATCACATCGACTATATCCGGGGCAGCAATATTGCCGGCTTTGTCAAGGTCGCGAATGCCATGCTGGCATATGGGGTCGTCTAGGGCGAGGAATACGGTTATATCGCTCGGTTTCCAGCGATATCAGCTATCGGGGAACCGTCCAGACCAACCGACAAAAAAAATCAGGACGCGGGGCTCTCCGCGTCCTGACCTTTCAATGTATCCAAATGGTTAGTGACACCAAGGATTGGTATTTGGCAGGATTAGTAACTGCCAAAATTAGTATTGCCAGTTGAAGATCCGGCCATTTGACGTCCGTTTGACGCGTCTTGCCGGGCGACCAATTCTGATGCGGCGTGTATTGGCAGCGGGGCGGCGGCTTGCGCTATAACTGACATAGTTGCCGGCATATCCCACATAATTATCCCAGCTGGTGCGGCGTGGACGTGATGCTCGTGCATAGCGCTTTTTGAAGCTGCGAGACTTGGGTGTGGAACCAGAAATCTTGATACGGGTTCCCGCTTTTTTATACTTTTGCACCAGCTTGAAAAACTTTTTTGCATTTCCTGGCGACAATCTTGTGCAACCATGAGAGGCGGGGCGTCCAAGCCGCTTGACCGAATTTGTTGCATGTACAGCAAATCCGCCACTGTAAAATACCGAATGGGGCATCGGAGCATTGTCATATTTTTTTGAATAATGCATCGAAGTCATATAATATGGTTTGTACGAACCGGTTGGCGTGTGAAAGCCTTTGGCGCCACTGGAAATTTTCCAATGATGTTTTACCTTGCCGTCCACCAGCACCTTCATGGTCTGGGAACTCAAATTGATCTTGGCGACCAGGCGTTCTGGAACTCTCTTTTTTACCCGTTTCTTTTTAGTGATTTTTGCTGCCTGAGCAGTTGGCTTTACCATTGTTGCAGGCATTGCCATATTGTTGGTTTCTTGTTTCGTCAAAGTAGCAAGCTTATATGATTGGCCGATATCAGCCTCTTCTGCCATCGCCGGTCTGACCACAAGACACACCACAAGTGTGGCACCTAAAAGTGCAAAATTTTTACGCATAACATTCCCTAATTTAAACCACTAGCCCCAATACACGTGGAGGTCTTTAAAGCTTGTTTTTTTATGTACCCAAAGCCTCAAAGCTCCTTCATTCACATGACAGAAAAGACAAAAACCATCGCCGCCACACAAGATCAAAACTATGGTAAACCGGCTAATATTCACCTAGCAAACAAGGTTAATGAAAAATGAACAAGACCTATGGTTAACCAATGCTTAAAATAGCGGGGGCAGCTTTTGACCCTTGCAATCAAGGAATTGTGTGGGGGAAAGACAAACCACATCAAGATCACTTGTCCCCTTCATGAAGATCATGGCATAAGGACCTTGTAATAAATATTGAAACCGGGGGATCAAGAAAATATGACGATTGAACTACACAAGGGCGACCTGCCGGACGGGATCGATTTTGGTTCCTTTGTGGCCATTGATACCGAAACACTTGGCCTCAACCCCCTGCGAGATCGTTTGTGTCTGGTACAGCTGTCTTTGGGGGATGGCAATGCCCATCTCGTGCAACTGGCTGCAGGCGAGTATGATGCCCCTAATCTCAAGGCATTGCTGGCTGATGCAAGCGTCACAAAGATCTTTCATTTTGCACGCTTTGACATTGCCACGCTCTATCATCACCTTGGCGTCATGACCACACCGGTCTATTGCACAAAGATCGCATCCAAACTGACCCGCACCTACACCTCCTATCATGGTCTGAAAGATCTGTGCCGCGAGCTCGCTGGGGTTGAGATTTCCAAACAACAACAAAGTTCTGACTGGGGCGCTGACAATCTCAGCGAAGATCAAAAGAAATATGCGGCCTCTGACGTCTTGTACCTGCACAAGCTGCGCGATGAACTTGAAATTCGGCTAGAGCGCGAAAACCGCACCGAACTGGCGGCCAACTGCTTCGATTTTCTGCCAACCAGAGCCTTACTTGATCTGCAAGGATGGCCAGAGACAGATATTTTCTCTCATTCATGACAGGACGCTTGGGCATAAGGGTAGTGAAAGGGCTCAAGACAGCGTTTCGAGCGCCAAATATGCCGACGCGCCGAATTCTAACCGTATTGATCCGTTAAAAGTCACTTAAATCCTCGAAGGAACCAACAGACCCAATATTATGCTTAGTGCTGCCCCACAATTTCAGTCTGCCGAACTTGGCGATCTTCCAACTATTTTGTCAAAAGAGGACCAACGGAAGGCCTTTGGCAAAGCCAAACGCCACACTTATGCAGCCAAAATGTTGAAGTTTTTTCTACCGTTATTGTCTCTTGGCATTCTTGGATTATATTTTGTTCCCGATGGCTCCAGCCCCATATCACTGGACCTTCCTGTAACCATCGAGGGGATTGATCTTTCCAGCGAAGGTCTCAAAATGATCAATCCTCGCTATTCAGGGGGAAATGACAAACTTGGGCGCTATAAAGTTGAAGCGGAATATGCCCTCCAGCAGATCACCAAAACACATCTATTAGCCTTGCATAAAATATCCGGCTTCCTCGAGCAACCAAACAAAAAATGGATCAAATTGGTCGCCAACAAGGGTAATTATAATACCAAAAGTGAGAAAATGACCCTTCAGGGCAATATTCTCATCACCTCCAATCAGGGGATGAGAGTGAAAATGAAAAGCGCTGATATTGATATGAAAACGCAAACCATCACCACAGTTCATCCAGTGCACATGAAGTTAAATGAAAACACGATTGAAGCTGCAGCCATGACCATGTTGAGTGCACAAAAACGTGTCTTGTTCAGCGGCGGCGTCAAAGTCACACTACAAAAAAACCAACCGCTGACAAAATAGACCCTTGTTTGGGCCATAGAGACAAGAGATGATGAGTAGAACGCTCAATAAGGCAGATTATCAAATGCGCATGAAACAGTCATATCGAGCCGCTGCCACAATCCATGGCCGGCATGAAGAAAGGTCCAACCAACTTGCCAACTGGTTTTTGGGCCCCCTATTTATCTTGTTAATTTTATTAACTTTTTCGCATATAAATGCTGCTCATGCGCAATCCATTGCTGAAAGCTTTGGCGGTTTTTCGAAAAAGAACAATGAGCCTATCAAGATTGAAGCGGATGCGCTTGAAGTGCTCGACGACAAAAAAGTCGCCATTTTCACTGGCAATGTCAAAGTCATTCAAGGCAAGTTTCAACTGGTCTCCAAAAAGCTCAAAGTGACCTATTCCCGCGGTGCGGGCGGCAAAAATAAAAAATCTGGAGCGGCGGGGATCAAGTTTATTGACGCGACCGGCAAGGTAGCAATTACCACCCCGGACAATCAATCGGCCACCAGCGACTGGGCTAAATTTGATGTTCTTGCAAAGATTGTCACCATTGGTGGCAATGTCGTGCTTTCGCAAAGCGGTAATGTCATGCGCGGCGACACGCTGGTCATCGATCTCAATACCAGTCGTTCGAAATTTCGCACAACCAGTACTACAACTAGTGGTAAAAAGGGCAAGCGGCCTCGCATCTCTGGTGTGTTCTTTCCCGGTAAAACCAAAGCCAAAGTCAAAGCCAAAAAAGCTGCGGGCAAGAAAAAAGAAAAAGAGCCTGAGCTGCAGAAAAACACGCAACCTGCCAACAAACCTCCCCTTCCCTGGCAAAAAAATATCATGTCGGGGAAAGAATAAGGCGAGGTCAGAGCCACAAAATTGGATTTTGGCTCCGTCTATGCGACAATGGCGTGGACGAAGCTCACACAGGATTTGCGATTATCGTGCTGAAGATATTGTCATTTGGAAAAAAAACGCCCCAAGCAGGTGGAAACGGTTCTGACACATCTGGTCAATCGTCCGCTCTTGTGCCAGTTCGTCAGCAGCCCGAACCCATTGCCGGGGAAGGTTGGTTGACGGTCCATTCGGTGTGGAAATCCTACAAGGGGCGCCCTGTGGTACGCGGTGCATCTTTATCTGTTGGACGCGGTGAATCCGTTGGCCTGCTTGGCCCAAACGGCGCGGGTAAAACCACCGTCTTTTACATGATCACTGGTCTGGTCGCTCCCGACAAAGGGCAAATTCAGATCGATGGGCATGATGTGACGCGCCTGCCTATGTATCGCCGTGCCCGTCTTGGCGTTGGCTATCTGCCACAACAAGAGTCTATTTTTCGCGGCCTGAGCGTTGAAAAAAATATCAGTGCCGTACTCGAACTCGTCGAACCCAACAAAAAACGTCGTCAGGGCCAACTCGACGCCTTGCTCGAGGAATTCCACATATCCCATTTGCGCAAATCAAAAGCCATCTCGCTGTCGGGAGGAGAACGTCGCCGCCTCGAGATCGCCAGAGCACTGGCCAGCCGCCCCTCTTTCGTGCTGCTTGACGAACCATTTGCCGGTGTCGATCCCATCGCCATCAATGATATTCGCGTCCTGGTGCGCCATTTGACCCAGCGCGGTATTGGCGTGCTGATCACTGATCACAGTGCCCGCGAGACCCTGTCGATCACCGATCGCACCTATATCATTGCCGAGGGACAGGTGCTGACGCAGGGTACGCCTTATGAAATCGCCCATAATGAAGAAGTGCGGCGCGTCTATCTTGGCGAAGATTTCATTCTTTAGTAACCCTTTTGCAAATTCGCTAGCCCCCCCTTTACTTCCGACAAAACCCCTGTCTTGTGGGCTTTATCCCTATTCCAGCGACCGTTCCGACCATTCTGCATGGTCTGATGGTCAGATGTTGTTGAGGATTTAGGTTTATAAGCAAAACTAGTAACAACCTCTAGATTAGATGATTTATTTCTAAGGCTGGTATAGGATATAATTATAAGGCGATCTGATCCTGGCTAACTCGAAAAGAGTTTGCACCAAGATTAAAGCAAAGGCGCAATTCGCTCAGGAATAGGCAAGATAATGGCACTGTCTGTAAAACTTGAAATTCGGCAAAGCCAGTCCCTGGTGATGACGCCACAGCTGCAACAAGCGATCAAACTGCTGCAATTGTCCAATCTTGAGCTTAACGAATTTGTCGACGCCGAACTTGAGCGCAATCCCCTGCTGGAGCGCAAAGAGCAAGACGAGGGCGAACCGCTTGAGCCCCAAGATGATCGCCCCGGTGACATCAGCGTCAAAGATCAGGACAAAAAGGACGGAACCTCGCAAGAAAGCGACAAGTCCGAGACGGCCAGCGAACAAACTGACAGCTATAGCGATCTTGCCAGTGAAAGCGGCCAACAAGAACGTGTCTCCGATCTTGATAGTAATTTTGACGATGTGTACCCCGATGCCGGCGCTCTTGCGCCATCTGCAGGGCTAGATAGCGGCTGGCAACAGCTTGGCTCTGGTGGCGGACGCGGCTTTGACAGCGGTGACAATAATCTTGAGGCCTATGTTGCCGAGACCATTTCGCTGCGCGATCATCTTATCAAACAATTGCACCTCACCATTCAAGATCCCGTACAACTGATTATCGGGCAGTACCTGATCGACATGATCGATGATGCAGGCTATCTGCGCGGTGATCTTGAGGAGCTATCGGAGCAGCTTGGCACCTCTCTGGAGGTGGTAGAACGTACCTTGCATGTGATGCAGACGTTAGAACCAAGCGGTGTGTTTGCCCGCGATATCGGTGAATGCCTGGCCATACAGCTTTATGATCAAGGCGACCTAACTCCGTTGATGCAAACATTATGCGATCATCTCGAGCTATTGGGCACCCACAAAATCAATGAATTGAAACGTGCTGTCGGGGTCGATATGGACGAATTAGGCGAAATGATCGCCCATATACGCCAACTCAATCCCAAACCTGGCCATGAATTTGATCAAGCGATGGTGCAACCGGTTGTGCCTGATGTGTTTGTGCGCCAGATCAGCAATGGCGGCTGGCATGTGGAACTGAACTCGGAAACCCTGCCCCGCATATTGGTCAATCGCAGCTATTATACCACGGTGTCAAAGGGCGCCCGCTCCTCCGATGACAAGACTTATTTGTCAGAATGTCTCAATACTGCCAACTGGCTGACAAAAAGCCTGGATCAGCGCGCCCGTACCATATTAAAGGTCGCCCAGGAAGTGGTGCGCCAGCAAGATGCGTTCTTTGTGCATGGCATCGAACATTTGCGCCCGCTAAATCTCAAAACCGTTGCCGAAGCCATCGAGATGCACGAAAGCACTGTCTCTCGCGTGACCTCAAATAAATATATCAGCACACCGCGCGGCGTCTTTGAACTCAAATATTTCTTCACCTCGGCAATCGCCTCTTCAGAAAATGGAGAAGCCTACTCGTCGGAAAGCGTGCGCTACAAAATCAAGCAATTGATCGACGCGGAACCCGCTACCAAAGTGCTGTCCGACGATAAAATCGTCGCCTTGTTGCGCGATGATGGCGTTGATATTGCAAGGCGTACTGTCGCCAAATATCGCGAAGCCCTGCGCATTCCCTCCAGCGTACAACGCCGCCGCCAAAAGAAAATGGCACTGGTGCAGGTTGGATAAAAGCGTTATTTCACACGCCCCGAACAGACCGCGGATCAGTGTCTTTCCCCTCCCCAAGCAGGAGAATTTCGCGCTTACAATGCCGCAATGTTTATCGCCGATCACGGCAGTATTGATTGGTTCAATCTAAAGAGCCGAATTCGCTGCCAAATACCACACGATGATCGGAACGCCCTGAACTGCCGTAATCGATACTTGATGGCGCTGGAGCTATCTACCTGAATTCACCTGGACGGTGCTCAAGAAACCCGTGATACTCTCTTGCATGGTTTGAGATTGTACCGTGAGCTCTTGCACGGCTGATTTGACCATCCGGGAGGTATCTCCAACTTCACCAGCAACCAATTGCAAACCAGAAATGTGTTCGCCAGCCAGTTTCGTTCCCTCGGCCGCGCTGCGGGCACGATGAGATATTTCCTCGGTTGCACTGCGCTGATCTTCAATCATCTTAGCCATTGTTTGTGAATTCTCGGACAGCTCGTCGATAACCCCCCGAATACCGGAAATTGATTCGACCGAGCGTACCGTCTCTTTTTGAATTCTGGAAATCTGTGAAGATATTTGTTCAGTGGCTTGCATTGTCTGAGAAGCAAGGTTTTTCACTTCAGATGCAACGACTGCAAACCCTTTACCAGATTCTCCTGCACGTGCAGACTCAATCGTTGCATTCAATGCCAGTAAGTTTGTTTGATCAGCAATTGCCGTAATGATCTCAATAACCTCACTGATATCTTTTGCGGCGGAGTTCAATACCTCAATACGATCTGCTGTTTCTCTTGCATGTGCGACAGCGTTTTGAGTAATCGTCGTTGATCCCTGAACTTGCTCAAAAATCGAAGAAACCGTATTTGACAGCCGATCTGTTGCTATGCTCACAGCATCAACATTTTGTTCGGTCTCAGACGATGCCCCCGCGACCGCTTCAGCTTGATTTGCCGCTCGTTCGGCTGTGGCAGCCATCGTTTGAGAGTTCTCATCCAACTGACTTGTCGAAGTGCTGAATATGCCAATCGTTTTATTAATTTTTTCCTCAAATTGTAATATCTGCTCCGCAATCACCCTGTTGCGCTCACTTCGAGCTTTGGATTCTTCTTGTTGAGAAATAGTTAAACCATGTTCCTTGACCATAGTGTCTTTGAAAACAATAAGAGATCGCGCCATATCCCCAATCTCGTCCCGACTTTGGGTAAAGGGAATTTCAGTGGAAAGATCACGGTCGGCCAATTGAGCCATTGCCCTGGTAAGCCCAGCCAATCTGTCAGTGATATATTTTCCAGTAACGTACAATAATGGTAGCATAAACAAGAGAGAGAATAAAAATAGCCCCATGCTGACGCGACTAGCCAAATGCATTGTGGAATCCACGTCCGCTAAGGCAAGTATCTGCCTTTTTTGCGCTGCATTATTCAATTGATTTAGAAAGTTTGCAACCGCCTCTCCGCTCGAATCAATGACATCATCCAATTTGGCAAAATCCTTATCGGATCCGTTCCCTTCAATCGCCTTTTTCAAGTCGACCGATATGGCTGTCACGACATCCTCGAATTGGCCTTTAAACAAAGCGCCTTTCTTGGAAAGGTTGAGATCACCTGCAGCAGACTGCAATTTGCTATAATTATTACGAATTGCGGCGACGGAATCATCAATGATTTGTTGCCGCTCAGCCTGAATCTTCTTCTCATCTTTATCGATGATGGAGTCCATAGCAGCGAGAATCAAATCTTTGTTGATCAGCCTCGTCTCACCAATAAGTGACAGTTCCTCGCGCAAAACCTCACTTATATTCACTTGCTTCTCAACAATTCTGGATGACCAGAACTGAAGCATAAAGAAAAGCACAATACCAATGAGGCTCATGAGCCCCATCATGAGTATCCGATGGCGAATTAAGATCCCAGTTTTCATTGCTCTGTTTCCTAAATCTGCTTTTTTTATTTATTTATTTATTTTTATTTATTTTCATTAAACATATCAAAATATTGATTGCATCTTTTCGTCTCGAAGACTTGCTCCTCGCATATCTGAGATAACAAGCGGTTGTTAACAATAGATTAACCGTAAAAAAACTTGAGCAGTAAAGCCAGGTCAAATTATAAAAAATAAATCACTATACTAACAACAAGTTAGTACGCATGCATAATTTACGAATTTAAAATATAATTTCCGACCGTATACTTATATCAAAGCAGGTTTAAAAATATACTTCTCTGTTTTTCCCTAATAACCCTATTTAACTCCCAATATATTGGGCATTGAGGGAATTTCTTCAAAGAACTGGCCGGCCCCCACCCGCAAGTGAGGGGACCGTGTATCAATAAATCCGGCAAACTCAGCGCCGTGCAACCCTTCTAAGAGGATATCCAAGATAGGCGCGACCGGGCACCCTGTTTGGCTGTTTTATCTGTCCTTGATTTATCCCAAACACTAACCTATCGCCAACACCGCGAAAACTCTCCTTTTCATATGGGTGCTCCAATCATATATTTGGGTAAAGGTCTTGCCGGTCCCTATATTAAAGTTTTTTGGGGCTAAATCTGGCATATTTTTCTCCTGATACTACGTGCCACCCTTGTGAAGTTCCCTTCGCGTTATACATATTAATAAGCATGAGGAGCGCTGTGCTTGACGCAGATGAACGCTTGCTGGATCATGCAGGTGTGCTGATAAAAAACCAAAAAAACCAATTTTTTGCTAAAAATCATGGTTAACGAAGGATTCGAGGCAAAAGTTTGATATGCTCATACAAGACAAGACCTTGACGATTCGAGCTGCGCAGCGCCAAACAGAGTTTGGTCTGGCAGAATACCATTTTAAGGGAGGGTGCCATAGAGTATGACAATACAGATAACGGGTAAGAATCTGGATATTGGCGATGCATTACGAGAATATACAAAAGACCGCATACACGACATGTTGGAAAAGTATGTAGGAAGAAGCTTTCCAGGGCATATTCGCATCGAAAAAAACAAAAACGAGTTCAGTACCAATTGTTCAGTTGATCTCTGGTCGGGACTGTCTCTTCATTCTCAAGGAAACTCAGACAACGCTCATACCAGTGTTGATATTGCCCTTGAACGCCTCGACAAGCGCCTTAGACGCTATAAAAGCCGATTGCGCGATCACCACAATAATCAGCATAATTCTGCCGCAGAACTGGCTGCAACAGATTATCTCGTGGAACATGAAGGTGTGGACGAAATAAATTCGAAAGACCTCAATCCCGTTATTATCGCGGAAAAACAAACGATTATTCGTGAATTGCCTGTGAGTGATGCCGTTATGGAACTGGATCTGGCAAATCGGCCCTTTCTGCTCTTCAAAAATGCCGCGCATGGGCGTATAAATGTGGTATATCGTCGCGACGATGGTAATATTGGCTGGATAGACCCGGGCACATTGTCGCAGTAAGGTCAAAATTCACGCGCTATAGTGTTTTGATAAGAATCTGGTGCGCATTTTGCTCTTAAACGTGCCGCAGAGACGATCACAGGAATCCGCTTGCTCACGACGAAGCTTGCCCGTGTATCGTAGTTGACAATGGTAAATCGCGAAATCACGACAGCACTGCGTCATATGATGAGTGCTCGGTAACAAGGGACGAAACTTATGGATCTTGGCAATCTCATATCAAGAGACGGCATTCTCCCGCTCCTTAAGGCCAATAGCAAAAAACAGGTCCTGCAGGAACTTTCCAGTCAGGCCGAAGAATTGACCGGCCTTGATCAACGTGACGTATTTGATACCCTGCTGCAGCGTGAGCGTCTCGGCTCCACCGGTGTCGGTCACGGGATCGCCATACCACATGGCAAGATCTCCGGCCTCAAACAGATCATTGGTCTGTTCGCCAGGCTTGATGATCCCATCGATTTTGACGCTATTGATGATCAGCCCGTCGATTTGATCTTTGTGCTTCTGGCCCCCGAAAGTGCAGGCGCTGACCACCTGAAGGCCTTGGCCCGCATCTCGCGCCTGTTGCGCGAACCCTCCGCCATCGAAAAACTGCGCGTCACCAAAGACCGCCACGGCCTGCACGCCATCCTCACAGAACCAGCCGAGGCGGCTTAATTCCACTCGCGGCTATTCCGGCTTTCGCCGGGCCTCCGTTAGGGCGCGCTACAGCGCGGTGGCCAGTCGGCCTTGCCGATGGCTACATCGGTGATTTTGATTTCACTTACGGTTTTAATCTCACTCGCAGTTATTCCGGCTCTCGCGCGGCTTGCTTATTAGTGGCCCTACCGCTTCGCTATTTGAGGGCGAAGGGCGCGCGTTAGCGCGGCGACCAGTCACCCTTGCCGATGGCTACATCGGTTTTTTTAGCTATGAAAAATCACGTCTAAATCGAAAAGAATTCCGACCAACGGGAGGCAAGCGTGACCACGCGTCGGGCGGTAGCCCGCCCTAACGGAGGCCGCGCGCAGCGCGAATAGCCGCGAGTGAGATTAAACCGCGAGATAAATGAAACTGATCTAACGCGATAGCGTTCGATCCGCCGGCCAGGTGATCGTATAATCGAGATTGATCAGCTTTTCACGCCCCTGCTCCAACTTGAAGTCCCAAGCAAGAATGCCGCGCTTGTCCTTGATATTTTGACGGCTGGGCTTTGTGCTACTTGGCAGCAGACGCACAACGACTTTTTCATTGACGGAAAATGGAATTTGATCAATCACTTCCACATCAATCTCCGTTTGATGCAGATTGGTGATCTTGATGAGATAGCGTCGCTCATCGGTCTTTGAGCTGGTGAAGACGCCCGCTTGTCCTTTCGTGCGCTTGACTTCAGATCGCACCACTTTGACCGCATCATCGCCTCCAAATCCCAGCTCATACTCATCGCCGCCATTGATCAATGGCAAATGGCTATTACCCGTAAAGGTTCCGTCCCGATAAAGAGCAACAGATCCCGGCAATAGCGGGGTCGACTTCTTGTCATGGCTAAACTTGGCGTAGAGAAAGGCGGTTGTGTTGATCTTGGGAACGGTCTTTATTATCAGCGCCGGATCCATCTTGTCGCTGCTGATAGCCACTTTTTTCTCATCTCCCGTTGGCAAAATGCTAATCAGGCCCGGAATATCAAAAACAGCCTGAAACGCATATTGGCGGATGCGGGCTCGTCTTTGGCGAGCGACCAATCGCTTCTTTTTCTGCTCTACAACAGGCGCTGCTGGAGACGCCGCCATTAAGTCTTCCGACATCATCTCATTGCGCGCCATGCCGCGCACCTTGTCCGCCATATAACCCGCTGCTGGTTTGGCAGCAACTGGGTAGTTGGTTATCAGATCAAGCCGTTTTGGACGCAAAACCGGCGCCTGCGCTCCTTTTTGCGGACTGGTGGTCGATAAGGAAAGCTTTACATTACTCCAGTCTTCCCCAGACCACTGCCGGATACCCGCCCGTCTTGATAGCGCAAGTGTTGGCTTGATACCCTTGCCACCTGTTGCCAGTCTTGCATCATAAAAGGGACGCCATGAAGCCTCTCGCACCTGATATTTGATTTTTAGCATCCCTGACATTTGCGTACTGGCGTGAACGGCCACCCGCACCTCCATCTGTCGCTCTTTCTTGGGAGGTTGCTCTGTGAGGCGCTTCTTGAGCTTGGCAATCTCCTTGGCCTTTACCCGTTTCTGCTGGCGATATTTGAGAATGAGATCATCGGCAACCGCCAAACGCGCACCAATCAGATCAAAAATCTTGCCCCAGTTCTCAACAGAAAACAGACCCGCTCCGCTGCTGCCGGCTTGCTTGTCAAGCGGGCTGCCTGGCGATTGCCCCGGCAAATCGGTCAAGCGCTCCATCAAACGGCGCTGAGTTTGCGCGGCGCTGATACGGGACGTCAAAAGCGTCATGTCATCGCCCAGCCGCTCAATAGTATCTTCCAGTTGCTTGCGCTCACTTTTATCAAGCGCGCCCTCGACGTCTTTCACATTGACATAAATGCGCTTGCTATCAACCGATCCGATCTCAAAACTTTTTCCTCCCGCTCCCTCAACCCGCAGCGAACTGGGGATCAATCGCTCGGGCAAATCTTGCAGCACAATCGTTTGATCTCCAGCTGGCAGATCAATTTTCGCAGTCCGGACAATCTGCGCACCAGATGGAAAAACAGTGACATTTGTCACCGCTGATCTGACCAAAATCTCGTCCGCCTGTGCAGAACTATTCGTGAGCGGAAGAAAAAGCGTAAAAACCAAAGCGAAAAAGCGAAATTGCATAATAAAACCCTCTTTAGTAACCAATTACCAGAATAACGCAGATTAGTTATTTGCCAAATAAATCAGGCCGATATATGATCGTAAACAAGTTATCTCCGATATATCATTATATGGCACTATATTTGCTCATACAGTATTTGTGATGGCAAAAAACACTAGAAAACTGTGCCATGTGTATCGATATGGGTGAGTTTGACCCGGAGATCAATCACGAAACTGGAAATTTTATTCCCGTGATCCGTTTTTGAGAATGTTAACGCGTAAAGAGTATGCACGCCGCCTGAAATAGCACGTGCGAGGAATGGTTTGATGGCAATAAAAATCGGCACCCCCGATCTCGTTAACTCCACGAACGGGAAACGCCGCCAAAGCAAGTCCCTTCAGCGCAAGTCCAAATCGACCCCGCAGGAACAAGAATTGATTATATTGCCAGCAATCAAGACAACAAAAACAACATCTAAAGCCGCCGCCTCTAAAGAAATAGCCGAGGGCGCAAAACAGCTCGTGTCGCCAAAAGTCTCCAGCAAGCAGCACAAGGGTCTGGCACTTGAACAGACCTTTGACAAAACAACTCATTCTGCAAAGCGTTCTCACAAAAAACAATCGAGTATCGCTCAAAATAAGATACCCGCTGGCACAGTTGATTATCTGCCTGAATATCGCTCTACGACGGATGGGCTGCGAGAACTATTATCGACCATCGATCCGCTAGACCATACCTGTCCCCCACATGCCTATCCCCAACAAGGGGCCCCCTTTGCAACTTATCCCACAGAGACTGCCATGCATATTCCACACTCAAGACCCGGTATCCCCGTGTCCCCCGATCTTCCCATTGGCCCGACCAGATGGGGGGTGTATTTTTCTGGAGTGCTTGGTGCTGCGGCAGTTTTATTTGTCTCCGCCCTCGCCTTCTCCCACTTCACCTCGCCAACAGGTATTGACTGGGCCAAGGTACAGACAAAAGCCAGCGAGACCTATTCGTGGGTTGCAGCGAGCCTCGCGACCAAACCTGCGTCCGAATATGCCCAAAACGGGTCTATCGTTCCTGATGGCTCCGACCCTCTGGCTGGTATGGTTGGTCTTGACGACAAACAAGTAGCAACCGCTTCACGGATCTCTACTACAGCTGCCTCCCCCAAAAAAGGGTCGCTCAAAGCCCCAACGGATAATGAAATCTTCATGACGCCGCAAGAGTTGGAAAACCAGATCATGGCTTTTGAAAAAAGAACGGGCCGCAGCCAAAAAGGACTATTTGCTGTGCGCAAATCAGCCAGCAGATCGCCGACCACGAACGCACGAGCCAAAGCAAAGCTCACCCCCAAACCTCGTGAATTCGAACAGCTAGTTGTAATTCCTGCGGCCAATATTGATCCAGATATGGAAAGCCAGATTTTCAAGCGGGCCAGCAGCTATCTCAAACAGCGCGATATAAGTTCGGCCCGGATGATCTTGCAATATGCCGCCACCCTTGGCAGCGGTATATCCGCCATGGCTTTGGCCGAAACCTTTGATCCACTCTATCTTAAAGGGGTCAATCTGCATGGCGTCAGCGGTAGCCGCACCGATGCTCGCAAATGGTATAACATGGCAGCACGCCTTGGCGTCAAGGAAGCCAGTGCCCGCCTGACAGCTTTGAAATAAAACCGGACAGGACTTTCAGGTCCCCCCGGCAACCCCTCTCAAATCTGCTCTAACACTCCGCCAGGGTTGGCATTACATGGCCTGGATTGGCGCAGATGTTATGAATTATCCCACCAATCGGGCGCTATCGAACCCTTGAGGCGATGGAAATATCGCGCATAACATTGGCTTCGAGTTCTTTGTTACGGATCAAATCTTCAAGCGCATCGCGAATTGATAGCATGCCCACCAGCTCTTCGCCGTTCATGACGGGCAGATGACGGAAACGATGGCGGTTCATCAAGCGCATGGCGCGCTCCATCTCATCATCAAAATTGCATGTGATGGGATTGGGCGACATCAGCTCTTTGACCAACATGGTCATGATATCGCAATTGCGCATGGAAAAGGCGCGCACAATATCGCGCTCGGACAACAAGCCAACCAGCTTGCCTTTTTCATCGACCACCGGCATGGCACCAATTTTATTGCTGGCCAGCAGGGTCGCCGCCGATTTCACACTATCTTCAGGTCGGCAGGAGATCAACATGGGCTGATGCGCGTCCAGATAACTATTTATGGTCATTGTGCGATATGCTCCTTGGATTGTTAAATGTCGGTACGATCTGACGCCCCCCATAAAAGCAGGTCGATCTTTTCGAAACAGCGGTCAATTCCCGCTACGTATCAAACTCATTGATACGTCTGATAAAACCGACATTCTTATATCATGATATTATATAGTGACAGTTTGCCACATCTCTCACCGCTTGTCCAAAGACAAATCTCATCTCAGATATGTATCTTTAACGGACGCTCTTATTACGGCCTCATATACCCCTTAAACAGCACTTTGCATCTTAACGCTGAAAGCAAATTCTTCGCTTTTTGAGTGGTTTGGATCTTGACAAAAACCCCCCTCACATCTATATAGCCGAACAGTTGTTAGCACTCGACAATATAGAGTGCTAACAGTATCGCCGAGCCAATGGCCCCCTGCATTGACCATAGCTGCCGAGCGTAATTGCAAGGGCCGCTTTGATGCAAAACCGTTGTCTCAATGAAACTGACCCGTATTAAAAATTTAAACCGGAGTAGAAAAACAATGAAATTTCGTCCCCTTCATGATCGCGTCGTTGTACGCCGTGTCGACGAAGAGCTGACAACCGCAGGCGGCATCATCTTGCCTGACAGCGCAGCAGAAAAACCTCAAGAAGGCGAAATCATCGCCGTTGGTGCCGGTGGACGCGACGAAGGCGGCCGCATCATCTCTCCAGACGTCGAAGTCGGTGACAAAGTGTTGTTTGGCAAATGGTCCGGCACTGAAGTCAAGATCGATGGCGAAGATCTGCTGATCATGAAAGAAAGCGATATCATGGGTGTGATTGAGGGTTAATCCCTCCCCCTGATTTATCAAAATAATCTGGTCCGATCGACCAACTTAAAAGGTCACATACCGCCAACAAGGCGTTATGGACCGTTCATTAAGAGAGAGAATTGCAAATATGTCTGCAAAAGAAGTAGTATTTGGAACTGAGATCCGCAACCGCATGTTGCGCGGCGTCAACATCCTCGCCGATGCCGTCAAGGTGACCCTTGGCCCCAAAGGCCGCAACGTCATCATCGACAAAAGCTTTGGCGCACCTCGCACCACTAAAGACGGCGTCACTGTTGCCAAAGAAATCGATCTTGAAGATAAGTTCGAAAATATGGGCGCGCAGATGATCCGCGAAGTTGCCAGCAATACCAATGATGTTGCAGGCGATGGCACTACGACAGCAACCGTACTGGCCCAGGCGATCGTTCGCGAAGGCCTCAAATCTGTGGCTGCTGGTATGAACCCAATGGACCTCAAACGCGGTATCGACAAAGCGGTTATTGAAGCCGTTGCCAATATTGAGCGCGCTGCCAAAAAAGTCAAAGATACTAACGAAATCGAACAGGTCGGCACAATCTCCGCCAATGGCGAAGCCGAAATTGGCCAGATGATTTCCGAAGCCATGCAAAAAGTCGGCAATGAAGGCGTCATCACCGTTGAAGAAGCCAAAAGCCTCAACAGCGAACTTGAAGTCGTTGAAGGCATGCAGTTCGAACGCGGTTATCTGTCTCCTTATTTCGTCACCAATGCTGACAAAATGCTCTGCGAAATGGAAGATGCTTACATTCTCATATTTGAGAAAAAGCTCTCCAACCTGCAGGCCATGTTGCCAATCCTTGAAGCTGTTGTGCAAAGCTCGCGCCCGCTTCTCATCATTGCTGAAGATATTGAAGGCGAAGCGCTGGCAACTCTGGTTGTCAACAAGCTGCGTGGCGGCTTGAAAATCTGTGCCGTTAAAGCCCCTGGCTTTGGCGATCGCCGTAAAGCCATGTTGCAAGATATCGCTATCCTCACCGGTGGCCAGATGATCTCCGAAGATCTTGGCATCAAGCTCGAAAATGTCACCCTCGACATGCTTGGCACAACCAAGCGCACGGTCGTCAGCAAAGACGAAACAATCATCATTGATGGCGCTGGCAAGAAAAAAGACATCGCTTCACGTGTGACGCAGATCCGGGCACAGGTCGAGGCCACCTCGTCTGACTATGACAAGGAAAAACTGCTTGAGCGTCTGGCCAAACTGGCTGGCGGTGTTGCTGTTATCCAGGTCGGTGGTGCCACTGAAATCGAAGTGAAAGAGCGCAAAGACCGCGTTGATGACGCTTTGAACGCCACAAGAGCTGCTGTTGAAGAAGGCATCGTGCCTGGTGGCGGCGTTCAGTTGCTTCGTGCTGCGGCTTCCATCAAAGTTGAAGGCGACAATCCTGACCAGGACGCTGGTATCAACATCATCCGCAAGGCGCTTGAAGCACCGATCCGTCAGATCGCTGAAAATGCCGGTGTGGAAGGTTCCATCATTGTTGGCAAAATCCGCGAACAGAAAAAAGCCAGCTTTGGCTACGATGCCCAGAACGACAAATATGTCGACATGATCGAAGCTGGTATCATTGACCCGGCCAAGGTTGTGCGCACAGCTCTGCAAGATGCTGCTTCTGTTGCGTCCCTGATGATCACCACCGAAGCCGGTGTTGCTGAAGCCCCCGCCGCTGACGGCGCTGGTGGCGGTGCACCTGACATGGGTGGCATGGGCGGAATGGGTGGCATGGGCGGCATGATGTAGGTGGGAAGCCCCACTGGCATAATGCGCTCCATGAGCCAATAGAAAACAAAGAGCCCCTCGCAGAGAAATCTGCGGGGGGCTTTTTTGTGTATCTCATCCAAACAAAAGCCTCTGGACACCAGCACGCAAAAAAGATATTTTGACAATAATACATAACATAATTGCGATCGGCATAATGACAAAGGCGAAATATCTTCAAATGGACCCAGGCAAGAAGTACACACTGGACAACAGCACAACCCCGTCCAACCCCGGAAAAATCACATTAAACCCCTTTGTCTGGACAAAATACAACCCTGTTCCTGTCGGTATTCTTACAGCCCTCTTACTTTTGTCCCTTGTACTTGCCACAAGGGTTTCTCTCTGGTTCGTACTTGTTTTCATCTTCTTTCTGATTATAAATATTTTTTACTGGCTTCGATACAAGGAACTCTTTCAGGCCGATTCCAATGGGGGCATCGTTATCTCAACGTCTCCGCTTCTGGTCGCGGTTTCTACCGATCTTACTAAATTTACCGGCCACTATCCCGTCATTAAAATCATTCCCTACAAGTCCAAAAGTCCCGTAAAGGTCGGAGACCGCATTGCAACCGTTGCAACCTATGCAGGCTGCCCTGACGATCACAAGGACTACTGGGATGATTTTTTTCCTGTACCTGCCGACTATGCCACGACAGACCAGCGACAAATCGAAACGGCCATTGCCTCATACCCCGACACACAATGGAATGACATAAACAGGGGCGTTGCAGAACTCCCAATGCCTTACAAAGAAGGCCTGTACCGGGTCGAACAAAACACCAGCGACTGGCAAGACAATACGAACAGAAAAAACGACCCGGCCAGTTGATACCTGTACCTTTGTTCGAAAATGCTCGCGAATTTGTGACTGGACCTTGTATCGCAGGATGGGCGCAACCACTCCACACCCCAGGGCATTGAGCAGCGTATATACAAACGCGCCTTTCTTTCCTACTCACGCAAAAATTTCGACAAAGTATCGCACTTCAATGAGGGCCTGGCGAACGCTGGAATGACCGGATCATGCAAGAAATCCGACAATGCGATGTATTTTATCTATTCTGGACAAGCCAATCCAAGAGCTCAAAATGGGTCGATCAGGAAACCCGCTACGCCCATGATCTGTTCGTCCGCTCTGGCGAAAAATTACCTGATATTATCCCCATATTGCTTGAGACCCCAATGCCCGCGCCACCAGACTTTATTTCGGACTTGCATTTCAACTCGCGTCATCAACTGATCCGCGCAGGAATGACTGTATCTCAGGGCTAGTTCATAGATCACTGCTCACCTAGAACGGACAAGGGGCGCTAAAACTCATCCGCTCTCCATCCCTGGGGCGATTGAAGCTCAAGCTCCCGGCGTGCAACATCAAACGAGGCGCTGCTTTTCGCGCCTCTTTGTGAGCATAAAAACGGTCTCCCAGTATGGGATGGCCAATGCTGGCCATGTGTACGCGCAGCTGGTGCGAACGCCCGGTAATCGGTGTCAGCGCAACCCTTGTGTGATCTCCCTCAAATCCAACAATGTGCCAGCTCGTTTGCGAAGCGCGGCCCGTTTCAAAATCTATTTTTTGTCGTGGACGATTGGGCCAGTCGCAGGTCAGCGGCAGATCGACCTGCCCCTCTTTTTCGCTCATATGCCCGTAGACAAGCGCATGATAGGTTTTGTCTACCAGCCGGCGTTCAAAACCAATTGACAAATAGCGATGGGCTGGCCCATTGATCCCAAAAAGCAACAGACCAGAGGTGCTCATATCGAGCCGATGAACGGGTTTGGCAAAGGGAAATCTTGATTGCGCTCGCGTTTCCAGACAGTCCTTATGAGTCTGCGCTTTTCCCGGCACGCTCAATAGACCCGCCGGCTTGTTCAGCAGCAAAATTTCTTCATCTTGATGGACAATATCCAGATAAGGTGTTTGCGGCGGATCATAGGTAAAAACCGGCGGTGGCCCTTCTGGAAGTTGAACAAAGTTCACCATCGCGAGGACCACCGTTTCGTTTCTAGAGTTGATCTACAGATCGCCTGTTGTGCCAGCCACCATGATCTCCAGCATCTTTTGATTGACGCCAATAACCGTTTTGACGATGTCTTTTGAGACCAATGTATTATCAACAAGAATATCAAGATTGAGCATCATCAGCCAGGTCTTGCCGCTGGTATCTTCCACCATGGCAACCCGGCAGGGCATATAGGCGGCATAGAGCGGATTATTGTGAACAATGGCTTTGGCATCAGACAGATTACAGAACTGGAATATCGCCAGATAAGGCGTTTTCTCACCCCGCGCCTCCAAAGCCTTGGAAACATGCTGCTCGCCAACCAGGCGCATATTAAGCTCAATCGCCTTGTTGCGCATAGCCACAATGGCTTCATCCTTGGTGACGCCTTTGCCAAGTTCCATCTTGGCCACCGTTTGGGTAATTTCGCTGACACTTGCTCCAGGCAAACTCTCTTTGATTGGCGCTTTGGCGGTCTTGACCTCTTTGCTTTTGGCTTTGGGTTTTAAAATGGTCTTGCCATCTGGCAGCGTTGCAGACCTTGGCTCAGTGACATCATCAAGAGTGGAAAGATAGGCAGTCAGATTGAACATGTCTTCTTGTTTGGGAAACATCTCGTCAAACAGATCATCTTCTGGATCGTCGTCATGGACCCGTTTGCGTGCCTTGAAACGCTTGATCGTATTGATGATATATTTGGTTTGCTGACCCGCCAGCGCCGGTATGCCCTTTTTCGGCTTGCCATACCCGTTTTTACGATGGCACCCCTTGCACTCAGAGGTGAAAATCTCCTTGCCCTTGACCTTGTCTCCCTTTGCATGATCCACATCAAAGCGAGGATCGTTGCGCAGATCAATACCAGCGAGATAGGTGGCAATATCTTCAATATGCTTGTCGGTCATTTTATGAATACCCGAAGTCGCAACCATGCCCGCATTTTTGCGTTTCTTGGAGCGATATTCACTTAAAATCTTGACCAGAAAGCCGGTGGTCATGCCAGCAATGCGCGGCGACTTGGCCCCGGCAGTTCCTTGGCCCCAGGCGCCATGGCACAAAGCGCACGTCTTGTTGATTTTTTTGCCTTTTTTCAAGTCAGCAGCCATCAACTGCGTTGAGCCAAACAAGCACAACAGCGCAATAATAATTGATCTCACTTATTTATCCCTTTTCTAGCCTCATCGAGCGCTATTATTATTATGCTGCGCATCGTCCCATCCAGTTACTCATGATTAAAAGGATGGGTGAATATTGTTTCAAGCAAACCACAAAGCGACAATAATCAGCTCGCACCAATTACTTATCGAATGAATAGAGCTTATACAGCTCTTGATTGGGGGGCAAGACCTCGTGCTCAAAGTTTAATAAAGCCATATGACAACCTCAAGATGCGGTAATCATCCGCATGGTTGCTTCCCATAATTGTGCGGCCACTTGCTGATCTTTTGAGGCTTTACTTGAAAAAACCCTGGCAGGAGGTCCCCAATATTGGGTAAACCCTGACGGGCCACAATAGTCCCCTGTTTTGACGTCTTCCCCTAACGCTGCATAAAGGATTGGCAAAGCACCGTCACGCGCCGATTGTGTGACCAGAGGCATTAGCACGCGCGCGATCTTTGGCATATCGCGAAACAAGGAAGTGCTGGAAAAACCAGGATGTGCTGCAACCGAACGCGTTTTACTCCCCGCCTGCTCAAGGCGGCGGGCCAACTCATAAGAGAACATCAAACAGGCCAGCTTGCTTTGCCCATAGGCCCTTCTGGCGGTATAGCCGCTCGTGAAATGCAAATCGTCGAGCTGAATTTTCCACCAGTTATGAGCAAGGCTTGAAAGCGTCACTATGCGCGCATTGCTGGTCGCGTTGATCAAGGGTAGCAAGTGATCGGTGAGTGCGAAATGACCAATATAATTAACCGCCAGCTGGCGTTCAAAACCATCTGGTGTCAGCTGATAGGGCGTCATCATGATACCGGCATTATTGATTAATAGATCAAGGCGATCATGTGTGCGTAAAAATGCCTCCGCAAACCCTCGTACCGACGATAGATCCCCCAGATCGATCTGGCGACACAAAAGATCGGCCTGAGGGTATAGAGCGCGGATCTTGCTGGCTGCTTGCGCGAGCCTTTGCTCACTACGTGACGCAAGGACAACACTCGCTCCAAGGCGCACCAACCCCGTGGCAGTTGCAAATCCAAGCCCCGTATTGGCCCCTGTGACAATTGCCACCCTGCCCTTTTGCGTGTCTGCCGTGCTAAAATTCCAGCTCATACAAATTGCCGCCTCATTGAAATAATGACCTGAATGAGAAACTAGAGATGTTTAGCACACAAAATCAACCTTTTCTCGATCACTCCGTTGAAAACGGTCAATCCTTTTGGCTTGATATACCTTTGTTTTATAGTGATAATCAGGATCAATCCGATAGAATGACCTGATTGTCAATTGGTACGAGAGAAACCATTTGGAACATCGTTTTGCGTTTGGAACTCATGAAACAATTTTCTCAAATAATGCTGGCAGCGCTCATAGCGTTCACACTGGCACCCGGCAGCACATTGATGGCGGCGACCCTGTTTGGCACCGTTGTGTCACCAGCAGGCGCACCAGTTGCAGGGGCAATGGTCAGCCTGATCGACAAAAAAACCAATAGCAAAATCACCGTCTATAGCGACAAGACCGGACGCTTTGCCCTGGCGACCCGCTTGGCCGGGGCGATCTCATTGCGGGTGCGCGCTCCAAGCTTTGCCGATATAACGAAAAAACTAAACCTTGTAACTGACAGCCAGATCAATCTGGCCCTTATGGTACAACCCTTACACACACCCGATCAAATCTCCGACAGCCTCACAGCGTCCGCCCATGTCACTAAACTCAAATGGCACGACAAAGCACGCCAGGCCACCTTTATCAGCCAATGCCACTATTGCCATCAAATCGGCAATGAACTGACCCGCCAGCCCCGCGATGAAGAAGAATGGGGCGAGATCATCAAACGCATGGAAGGCTATTTTACAGTCATCACCCCCTGGGACAAACAGGCGTTCAAAAAGGTCCTCGCCAAAGGATTTGACGGCGAGCCCGTGACCCGCAAACAGTCCCATATTGTCAGCCCCGCGCTACGCACTGCAAAAATCGAAGAATGGCAGGTCGGCGATGGTAATTCGTTTATTCATGACACAGAGGTTGGCAGTGATGGACGTCTCTATGGCGTCGATCAGGGCCATGACGTTGTGTGGGAGCTGGACCGCAAAACTGGCAAGGCCATCCGCCACCAGATGCCGGACATCGATTTACCACTGGGCGGGCTCTATTCAGGGGCGCAGCTGCCTATTGGTATTTTCACCGGCAAGCACGGTCCCCACTCTTTGGTCGAAGATGACAACAAAACGTTCTGGATTACCGGTTCTTTGTCTTCTACCTTGCTAAGCTTCAATATCGAAACCAAAAAATTCAAAACCTATGAAATTGGCGGCGACGCGCTCTATCCCCATACCATCCGCCGCGACAAGCATGGCATTTTATGGTTTACCCTTCCCGCCTCCAATCAGATCGGGCGCTTTGATCCCAAAACAGCGAAGTTCACACTGATCGACCTGCCCTCCAACGGCTTTTTTCGCTGGTTGACAGATGCTCTGTTCCCAACAGTGCTCAAAATAGCCTCCTGGTTTCCCCAGCAAAATAGCCATATCTGGATGTCGCATCATTGGTATACGGGCCTTGGACGTAAAATCCTGAATTTCCCCTATGGGATCGATGTGCATCCGCAAACCGGAGAGATCTGGTATTCCAAACTATATTCCGGGCAAATCGGTGTCGTTGATCCCAAAACCTTTGAGGTCACCGAATTTGATAGTCCCATGAGCGGCCCGCGCCGTCTGCGCTTTGACAAGCAAGGGGCTTTGTGGATCCCATCCTTTGACGAAGGAGGCCTGATGCGCTTTGATACGCAAAGCAAAAAGTTCACGACGTTCAAACTGCCACTATTGGCGTCAGGCGAATATGAGATCCCCTATGCCCTCAATGTGCACCCCGATACCGGTTATATCTGGATCACCACCAACCAGTCAGATCGCATCCTTCGCTTTGATCCAAAAACACTGGAATTCACCAGTTATCCATCTCCGACCCGCGTCACGTTCTTGCGCGATCTGACCTTTACCAAAGACGGTAAAATCTGCGCCAGCAACTCCAACCTGCCCGCCTATGCCATCGAAGGCGGGCGACCAGTGATGCTATGCCTTGATGCGGGAGATGGATGATCATACTGGCCAACCAGCACCTGATGGTGCTTGTTTTCTCACGACAGGTGTGCTCCGCGCGTAGGGATAAAACCGTCTTCGCGCCCTTGATACACATTCTCGCCATATTACTGATGATTGTAAAAGGAGGGCGGTTCTACCGCAAGGGGAGCATTGTTTGAGGGAACTGACCTATGCGCTTGAGAATTTTAGCCTGCCTGCTTGTGATGCTTTTTGGCACCGCCCCGTCCCTGGCCGGTAAAACCACGGAACCACATCAATCGAAAATATCTTCAGTAACCGTTTTCCCAAAACTGGCGCAGGTCACCAGAACAATTGACATTGCTCTTGAAGCAGGCGACCACACCATTGTGCTAGACCACCTGCCTCTGAAACTTTTGCGAAATTCTGTCAAGGTGATTGGCAAGGCTGACGGTAAACTGACCATTAATTCAGTTGATGTACGCAAAATTTCTCCTGCCACCACCGACAAACCAGTTTTCAAAATGAGTGAACCAGACAGAGCACAGCTCGACACTCTACAAGCCCAAAAGCGGATGAGAACAGAAGAAAAAACCTATCTGGCTCTTCAGGTCACCTCAATCAAAAGGCGTCGCGAGCTTTTGATGATCATGCCACCAAGGTTCTTGAAACGGCCTCTGCTTGCCGACTTGCCCAAGAGCGACGGGCAAAAAAGCAAGATCGTCATTGAAGTGCCGATGCTGGATTGGCCGCGCTTTTTGGGCATGATAGAACAGGCCGACACCAATTTAGACGCAAAGCAGCACAAGATAAACATGCGCAAGAACCAGCTTGATCTTGAAATAGTAAAACTGGATCACGAAATAAGCGAAACGACCAAAAAAATCAAAAAAAAACAGGCTGCATTCACTAAGGTGGCGCAAGAGGCTGCCGATAAAACAAGGATGAGCATCAAGGTGTTTTTGTCCGCCAAGCTGGCGGTGCGCGGCAAGCTGCACGTGCAATATCTGATCAATGGCGCAGGTTGGCAACCGCTTTATGATGCCAGGCTTTCAACAGGCACCACCAAAATTCAGCCCGCGCTTTTGATTACGCGCAACGCCCTTGTCAAACAAAATACCGGGGAAGACTGGAACAATATCAAGCTGAAACTATCGACCACGCGCACCGATCAGCGCAATGCCGCCCCGCGGCTCAATCAACTAGAGGTTTCCTACCAAAGGCCAGGTAATCAAAACTATCAACCAAAAAAAATCAAACAGTCCATGCAAGACCGCAGGGTTCCCAAAAGTGCCCCTCGGCAACAGCTAACCAGAACAATCACCCATGCCCCCGTTAAGCTTGATCGGGGCAATTATCACGCCCAGTTCACCCTCCCTGGCAAACTGGATATTGCCAGCGATGGCGAAGATAAAAAGGTCACCATTGGTATTATAAACATCAAGCCAAAACTGGCTGACCTGGTGGTTCCCGAAAAAGATAACACTGCTTATCTTTATGCCAAATTCAATCACAATAAAGGGAACGCTGCTCTGCTTCCCGGTCCTGTTGCGCTGTATCGTGATGGCATGTTTGTCGGCAATAGTGCCTTGCCTCTCGTCAGTGCTGGGCAGGAGCATCTGCTGGGTTTTGGCCCGGACGACGCCATCAAAGTACGGCGCGAAACGGTTGCCCGGAAAAAGCAAAAAACCGGCTTTCTCATACAAGCCAACATGGAAGAGCGCCACTATCGCATCATCGTACACAATCTGCACCAGCGCGCCATCAAGATCACCGTACTCGATCGCATACCGCATAGTTTTATTGATGAAATAACGGTTTTAACCCTGCCAGATGCAAGCAAACCAGACCGGCTTGATGTCGGCAATCAAAAAGGTGTGCTAGCCTGGGATCTGGAACTCGCCCCTGATGCCAAACAAACAATCGAGCACACCTACCGCATTGACTGGCCAGCCAACCGCGACATTAATTATTATGACCGTGTCCTGGCGCAAAAAACCGTCAAACAGCAACACCGCAGATCAAAAATGCGTAAGTTAGGTCTTGGAGCGAGAATTAAATTTTAGGACCTTTGTTGAGGCTAACTATTCTTGGCGTCAGCAAAACTGCCTCCGCTGCGACAACCTGCCACCAATTATACACTAGAATAATTCTAAACAATTGCTATATTCTCTTTATTGAATATGAATTTTTCACAATCAACAAAGCAGGAGAGCAATAATGAGCGACGTCACCACAACCGAACAACCGCAATTCCCGCAGCTCAACAAACCGGCCCCGGCCTTTAACGCACCAACCACACATGGTCCAAAAACCCTTGAGGACTATAAGGGTAAATGGCTTATCCTGTTTTCTCATCCAGCTGATTTCACGCCGGTTTGCACCACTGAGTTCATGGCCTTTGCACAAAATGAAGATCGCTTCAAAGCACTCAATACCGAATTATTGGGCCTGTCCATCGACAGCCATTACGCTCACATCGCCTGGGTGCGCAATATCAAGGAAAAATTCGGCATTGAGGTCAATTTCCCGATCATTGCTGATCTTTCCATGGACGTTGCCAAGGCCTATGGCATGATCCAGCCCGGTGCCAGCGATACTTCTGCTGTGCGTGCCACCTTCATCATTGATCCAGAAGGTATTTTGCGCGCCATGGTCTATTACCCCATGACCAATGGCCGCTCGATCGAAGAATTCGTGCGTCTCATTACAGCGCTGCAAACATCTGACGCGCACGGCGTCGCCACACCTGAAAACTGGCACCCCGGCGACAAAGTCATCGTACCCCCCCCCGCCACAGCGCAGGCTGCCGATGCTCGTATGGGCGAAGGTTTTGAGACCACCGACTGGTACTTCTCAAAGAAAGAACTGTAGTCAAAAATGCCGCCCTTTCTTGATTGAAAGGGCGGTTTTTTGTTGCCCAGATATGCGCTCGCCGCGCGGCAGCTTTTCAGCTGGAACCAAAGGCGAGCCTTTGGAAACCGTTTTGTAGATAGGGATGAAAGGGGCCCGCCCCTTTCCGCCATGCGCGCAGCATGCCCGTCCGGCAAGGACATGCCCGCCAGGTCCTCTCCCCTCGCAATATATAAAACCCGTTTTGCATTCTTCACGCGATGCTCTATTGTCCGCTGCAAATCAATTTGCACAACATAAAAGGATGTGACCGGCTTATGACTGCTGATCTTGAAAAAACCATTGAAGCGGCGTT
>JAJRQA010000026.1 GCA_024280475.1 Alphaproteobacteria bacterium | reverse complement strand
TGATATGTCAGAACCACGCCATATTAGCGGTATCGAAGAAGACACTCCTTCGTTTGGAGAAGAGCCCGCCGGCAAGTCAAACGATGCGCTTGATACCTATTGCGTCAATCTCAATGAGAAAGCGCGCGACGGCAAAATCGATCCATTGATTGGTCGTAGCGAAGAAGTCGACCGCACCATTCAGGTTCTGTGCCGTCGCCAAAAAAACAATCCCTTGTTTGTGGGCGATCCGGGCGTTGGTAAAACTGCCATAGCAGAAGGACTGGCACGTAAAATTGTTCGTGGCGAAGTGCCAGAAGTCCTGGAAGACAGCACCATTTTCTCTCTCGATATGGGTTCATTGCTAGCAGGTACGCGCTATCGAGGCGATTTCGAAGAGCGGCTGAAGGCTGTGATGAAAGAAATCGAGGATTATCCCGGTGGCATTTTGTTTATTGATGAAATTCACACGGTCATCGGCGCTGGTGCCACATCTGGCGGCGCAATGGATGCGTCCAATCTTTTAAAACCTGCTCTGCAAAATGGTTCTTTACGGTGCATTGGCTCGACCACATACAAGGAATATCGTCAGCATTTTGAGAAGGATAGGGCACTGGTGCGCCGCTTCCAGAAAATCGACGTCAAGGAACCCTCGATTGAGGACACCATCGAAATATTGAAAGGCCTCAAGCCCTACTATGAGGAATTTCACAATATCCAATATTCAGCTCCTGCAATCAAAACAGCCGTGGAGCTGTCGGCGAAATATATTCATGACCGCAAACTGCCCGACAAAGCGATAGATGTCATTGATGAAACCGGCGCCTCGCAGATGTTGCTTCCCCCTGACAAGCGCAAAAAAACCATTGGTGTAAAAGAAGTCGAGATCACAATTGCGCGTATGGCACGTATTCCGCCCAAGACCATCAGCAAGGACGACGCTACGGTCTTGCGTAATATTGACCGAGATCTTAAACGCGTCGTGTTTGGACAGGATCAAGCCATTGAAGCGCTTGGCAGCGCTATAAAACTGGCAAGAGCCGGTTTGCGTGAGCCCGAAAAACCAATCGGCAGTTACCTGTTTTCCGGCCCCACCGGTGTTGGTAAAACAGAAGTCGCAAAACAGCTTGCCTCCTTGATGGGCGTTGAGTTGTTGCGTTTCGACATGTCCGAATATATGGAGCGCCATACGATTTCACGTCTCATTGGTGCCCCTCCTGGGTATGTGGGTTTTGATCAAGGCGGCCTTCTAACCGATGGCATTGATCAACATCCCCATTGCGTTCTATTGCTCGATGAAATTGAGAAGGCCCATCCTGACCTGTTCAATATTTTGCTGCAGGTGATGGATCATGGCAAACTGACGGATCACAATGGCAAGTCTGTTGATTTCCGCAATGTCATTATCATCATGACCACAAACGCCGGGGCTGCTGACATGGCCAAAGCGCCGATTGGTTTCAATCGGAGCAAACGAGAAGGCGATGATGAAGAAGCAATCATCCGCTTGTTCTCACCAGAATTTCGCAATCGCCTCGATGCGGTTGTGTCATTTGCTGCCTTGCCAAAAGACGTGATTGCCAAGATCGTAGAAAAATTTGTGTTCCAGCTTGAAGCCCAACTTAGCGAACGCAACGTCACGATTGAGCTTTCAGATGAAGCCAATGCCTGGCTGGCATCCGAGGGCTATGATGAGCGCTATGGGGCGCGACCATTGGCACGCGTCATTCAAGAACATATCAAAAAGCCACTTGCCGAGGAGCTATTGTTCGGCAAGCTGCAAAATGGTGGCACTGTGCGGGTCATCATTAATAAAACTGGTGGCAAGAAAAAACTTGGATTTGAATATTTTAAACCCAAATCGCCTCCAAAATCTGCCAAAAAACCAGCTGCTGAAAAAGCCAAGGCATCGACAGTGAAAAAAGCTGCTGCAAAAAGAAAACGACCGGCCAGCAAAGGAAAGGGCTCCAGTTCTGTTCCCAAGGTTCCACTTAGCGACAAGTAGGACATAAAGCTCAGCGCGCTATACGGCTAAAAAAAACAACTCTTTCTTTCACTTAACAGTGAAGGGAAGAGTTGTTTTTTGTGGTCAGTCGTATAAACGAATATGACAGGCCCATATAAAAGCTGGTGTGATTCCATCTCGTCAATTGCCTCAAACCGGTGAACGCTAACGAGTGCAGAGCATCGCGCAAAGGTTTGTCGAATGAGCGATAATAATAAAAATAACTCCTCAAAAATAGTTGCCACACGGCAGCTCATGCTCGATTTTTTTTCCAATAATATAAAGCCCAATCTCATTGAGTTTCGCAAATCCAAAGAGATGACAATATGGTCTATCGCTATTCTGGTAGGTTTGTGTGCCGCCTATGCCAGTCTCGCGTTTCGTATTCTCATTGGATGGATACAAATTCCGTGGCTCGGGACCAGTTCGGACAATGTGTTTACCGCTGCACTTTCACAGCCCTGGTATGAGCTGGTCCCACAAAATCGGACAGTCTGCTAAGGTGTATTCTTGTCAGATAGATGAGGAATATGCGAGATGACAAAGCGACGTCGTTTT
>JAJRQA010000025.1 GCA_024280475.1 Alphaproteobacteria bacterium | reverse complement strand
CTATGATCGGCTCGATCAAGGTTTGGCACGCACTCAGCGTTTCTATCAAGGTGTTGATGCTGGCATGCGGGCCGGTACTTATGGGATACAGCGCGCAACGCGAGGGCGGGTGCCTGCGTACAACGCCTATAAAGCAGGCCGTGCCGCTGGCAATCTCGGATACCGTCTCTATAACAGACGCTAAAGCCTTACAAGAAACCGACTTGTCACAAGAGGTCCCTTTTGGGGCCTCTTTCATTTGCTGCAATTCAGCTTGATCGCCGTCGTCGGTTTAAATAGCTCCCACAGGGAGCCGAAAATTGCAGCCTTGATTTTTTTATCTGGACGATCTCGATAGGGTACTATTTGCGCACGACCGTTTTCCGGTCCTCGGTCCTTTTTTTGCCAGGCAGCGGCGATGAAATAATGGCCGCCGGAGACCAGCAGCTTGTCACCGTTTTCATCTTCCAGCACGGCATTTGTATTCCCTCCCACAAGCCAACCTTCCGTACGCCACTTTCCTTCGGGGGCGCGATATTTCAAATCCAACTTGACGGGGGCCTGGCAGTTGTTTTCAACGACAAGTGTGCGCTTCAGTTCGCGGCAATAATCGTCATAGCCCATATAGCACATCATCTCTTTATGGTAGAAGGTGATAAAAAGACTGAGGGCTATGCCGATCAAGGCAGGTATGCGTAAAATTTTGAGTAATCGGAACAACATAAGGCTTCAGGTCTCCGTTTCAGCTTCCATCCCAACTCAATCATCCCGATAATGAAGATGACTGCAACGTTTTACCATTATTTTATATGGAAAGGAAAATACCATGCTGAAGATCTTTGGAAGAACGCCCACCAAAACGGCCCTGATCGTCTCGCTATCATCAATGATCGTCTCCGCAGCTCTTGCCGGATCACGCGATATCGAGGTGACGCCGGAGCAAGAACCGATTTACCGGATTGAAGCGCCAAAATCCGACCTCAAGGTCAGCGCCTGGGTTGACCGGGCCGATGACAGTTACCGCACCGGTGAGAACGTCAAGCTGTTCGTGCGCGCCAACAAGGACGCCTATATCACCGTGCTTGATGTGGGCACGTCTGGCAAAGTGCATGTCATCTTCCCCAACAAATACCAGAAGGACAATCATGTGCTTGCCCATCAGGTGGTTCAGATACCTGGCCCGGACGACCGATTTCGGTTTAAAATTGGCGGTCCTACGGGAACAGAACTCATCAAGGTATTTGCCACAACCAAACGCAAGGCACTGATCCGTGAGGACCAAATGGCCTCTGTTGGACCTTTTGCACGCGTGACCGGCAGTTCGCAAAGTATAGCAAGGGATATAACGATCCAGATTGATGTCCCGCCCGAAGGCAATGACGATGCTGATTCAGCGACTATGCCCCCCATAACAAGAACTAAAAAGCAGAAACCAAAACCCGGTGTTGCCACCTTCAACAAGGTGCTCCATATCCTTGAGCGGCGCTCGCAGATCAAGCCGCAAAGCGGTGCAGAACCCACGCCTGAAGACTATTTTCGATTAGCCGAAAGTCATTTCTATGGGGATGCTGGAAATACTGATTTTCACAGAGCGCTCACCGCCTACCGCAATGCAGCTGCCAAGGGGCATGTGCAAGCCATGCTACGCATCGGGATGATTTTCGAAAAGGGCATGGATGTCGACCGCGACACCGGTGCGGCAATGCGTTGGTACGATAAAGCCGCACGGCTCGGCAACGCTCAGGCCATGGTCAAGCTTGCCCGGCTCTATGGCAAAGGTTTGGGCGTACCCAAAGACTATGCAGCTGCAATCAAATGGCTGCGCAAGGCGGCCGCTACCGGCGATGGTATCGCCATGGTCAATCTATCCCGCATGTATGATGAAGGCGTTGGCGTAGATTCTGATGAACGCGAAGCTGCCCGCTATTTGCTGAACGCCCTAAAAGCTGGTGCCTGGACCGTGCAGGAAAACATAACCCGCTATACGCTTGCTACTCGCATCACTGTGCAGCGCGCCCTGAAGCAGGCGGGACACTATGATGGAGAGATCGACGGCAAGGTCGGCCCGGAAACCCGCGCCGCGCTGGCGAATTATGCAAGGGCCGGATAGTTTGATCCTTGAAAAGATGGACATTTCGCGCAACTATAGCGCTCATACTCAGATGGGGCAGTTTATTTTGGGGCATTGTAATGAATATCAGTCATTTTTCTTTATGCCTTGCCATCGCCATCACCCTATTTTTTCCCATCTCAGTTTCGGCTGAAGCTAGACGTGTAGCTCTTGTCATCGGCAATGAGCAATATGAACGACTTGGAGCGCTGAACAATCCTGTCCGTGATGCAAAAGCCATTGCTGCCCAGTTACGAAGTCATGGCTTCGAGGTTCGCGACTACTACAATGTCAGACGCAACAGGCTTCTGGATATCCTTGAAGACTTCAGACGGTTCTCCCGTGGAGCAACAGAGGCCGTGGCTTTTTATGCCGGGCATGGCATGGCCCTTGGCGGTCGTGATGTCATCGCTCCCATTGATTTACGCTATGATTGCAAGACAGGTGATTTTTCGAGGGCGGTTAAATTGCAGGATTTTCGCCAAGCCATTGCGAGTGTGCCAAAACAGGTAATAATTCTTGATGCCTGCCGCAACAAGCCTTTTCCCAAATGTTCTTCACAGAGCATCGCACGTATGGCGGGAGGATTCCGTGCCTTGGGACGTTTGGAGACTGGAGGGGAAGCAGGTGTTTTCGGTGCTGGTGGTGGAGGGAATGACAACAGGAAAAATGCCAGCGTTCTCGTCGCAAATGCTGCTCTTTTGGGTAAACTGGCCAGCGATGGCATTCCAGGTAGCCACTCTCCCTTTGTCAGAGTTCTTCTGGCTCGCTTCAAATCATCGCCACGAGGCATGTTCAGGGATTTGCTGGATGGCGTTGCTCGTGATGTCAGGGTCAACACGCAAGGACGACAGGTCCCCGAAATCCGGGTCCAGGGTGGTCCACCTTTTATGTGTTTGGCTGGCAGAGAATGCCAAGCCAGGGATGGTACACTCGTCAGTTTCCCCCGGCCTCTAACCCGTACTGAACTGGCCGAAAAGGCTTATACTGCTGCAAAAGGAAATGAAAATAAGCTTGTGGCCATGATGGGACGGTACGACGGGACTATCTGGAGCGAGTATGCCCGAAAGGATATTGAAAAGATCAGGCGAAAAAGAAACATGCGCCTTGAGAATATCCCAGAACCTCCTTCTATCGAGGAGTTTATGAAAAGTAGAGATCAAAAATCCAGATTGAAGACATTAGGAGAAATGGGAGGATGGTATGAAAAATAATAATGGGGTTATCGCGATGCTGACATTGTTCACTTTGTCTTCAGTTTATTCCGTTGTACAGGCGCAAGAAGCGCAAGACTGCTCGGCAATATGTGGGCAGTATCAGGACTATGCCAAAAGAGCTGGCGCTCCCGAAACATTTGATAACCTTCAAAGGCTTTATAACGCCTGCATGAGTTGCAAAAGCCATCAGGAGAATAGCCAATTTGATGCCGGGGCATATGAATGCAAGGAAGGAAAGTTTGCGATGTGGATCGGGCGGGAAAAATACTGCGCAGACAAGTAGTCTTTTTAACCAATCAGAACAGGTAAACCAAGGGGGCGATACCATGAAAAATAGTTGTTTTGTTCTCGCATTATCCGTTGCGCTGTTCTTTGCGGCAGCACTTCCCGCTGAGGCCAAGCGCGTTGCATTGGTGATTGGAAATTCGGCCTATAGCCATGCAAAGAGTTTGCGCAATCCGGCCAATGACGCTGAGGATATGGCAGCGGCTCTGAAAAAACTGGGATTTAGTGTCACGCTTAAAAAGAACCTTACGGCGCTTGGTTTTGCGAAAACCATCTCCGAGTTTGCCACCAATCTGTCAGGCGCAGATGTCGCCTTGTTTTGGTATGCGGGTCATGGACTACAATATCAGAAGAATAGTTTTTTGATGCCTGTCGATGGTAAATTGAAAAACGAATTTTCAGTGCGAATGGAATCCATCGCGGTTGCCGATGTCATCTCCCAAATGGAGACACAAGCCAAAGTAAATCTAGTATTCCTTGATGCCTGCCGCAATAATCCTCTCGCCGATGCATTGAATAGAAGATTGTCCAGCCGTGGACGTGCTGGTCAAATGAGCCGTGGACTGGGGCGCATACCATCAACCACGGGAGACACATTAATCGTCTATGCCGCTGCGCCAGGAACTGTCGCAGACGACGGCGGCGAGCGTAACAGCCCGTTTGCCAAAGCGATGCTGCGGCATATGAAAACGTCAGGTCTTGAAATTGGCGTATTGCTCAAAAGAGTGCGTCATGACGTTAAGCGTGCGACAGATGGCAAACAGGCTCCAGAATGGTTGTCCCGGCTTGAACGGGAGTTTCGTTTCAAGAAGGGTGGAGATGGTCAATCTGGCGATAATGCTGCCCGGGTAGCTTATCAGGCGGCGAAGGGAAGAAAAAGCCGATTGCAACGAGTAATCCGACATTTTGACGGTACGATCTGGGCCGATTACGCGCGTGATGATTTGAAAAAACTTTTGGGAAAGAAAGTTGCATCACTTCCCGTTGGAGAGGGGGCAAGTAAACCAGCTGAATCGAAATTTCCAAATGAGCCCCTGCCAATAGATATTGATGTAGACCCTGAAGTTCTTGAGCTTGTGGAAACGCATCCGTTTTTTGCCAATGCACCGGAGGTGAGGGTCGCGAAACTAGTGACTAAGGCGTCTAGTCAGCAATCGAATGGTCCAACTTCAGAAAAAATCACTGTACGTTGGTTACGTCGCGGAATAACGTTTGAACAAAAGGCGAGCTCCTCCACTTCTTATAGCACTTTCGTAAAAAAACGTTTTGCCTCGCGCACTTCCGCTCAATCAATTAGTGCTGCAAATGGTCTTATTGACTTGGGTGGTCTTTCTAATATTAAAACAACTGTCAGAAGGTCTAAATCACTATGGAGCAAAAATAATTATATCACCACTACCAAGTCCATAGATTCGTTTGTTGGTCGCATATTTCCGGTAAAAGTTGGCAACAGATTCTCATATAGACAGGTGGTTGAAACTACGGTCAATCCAAATGATCCCCAAACATTTGACTATAAAGGTGTATCAAAAACGTCGTGTAATATTACAAAGAAATATAAAGCCAGCTACTTCCATAAACAGCTAACGGGAAAAGCATATTTGGCACGATGTTATACGAATTATACCATGACTGGTTCTGTCCAAAATCTTAAGCAAAAGAATACTTATGGTGTTATATTTTTTGACCAGCTCGGCTATTGGCTAAGCGTGGATCACGTCAATCCCCGCAAAAGACTGACCTTAAAAGGTACATTCACCGAACTGAAATCCTTTTCTCTAACATCAAGCAGCAAGCTAGTTTCCCGTTCGGCCAGCTTCACTTCGCAAGGAAGCTGGCTCGTACAGATTGCCGCCGCACGCAGCCGCAAAGAGGCTCTGAGACGATATGCGAGGATCAAGGCGAAATACCCCACGCTTGTCACTCAGACAAAACCTGACATTCAACGCGCCAATCTGGGTAGTCGGGGGATTTATTACCGTCTTCGACTAGGTATGCTGGCCAGTAAACAAGAAGCTCAAAAACTCTGCGCGAGCTTCAGGAAACGAGGACTTCGCAGCTGTCTGGTGAGGCGTCGATAATAACATCACCGATCATCCCGATATGATATGAGTGAAGGCGGTTTCCTAGTCACACGTGATTGTGGCTCTCAACATCAAACAAGAAAGGCTTGTCCGGAGGGAAGTACCATGAAATACAGTCGGTCTGTTCCTGTGTTTATCATCGCCCTGTTTTTTCTGACAGCGCTTCCTGCCTATGCCAAACGTGTGGCGCTTGTGGTCGGGATTGATCGATATCAGAATGTCACAAGCCTCAAAAAGGCTGTGAACGATGCACGTGTCATTAGTGAGACGCTGAATGATCTGGGTTTTTCGGTGATAGAAGTGCACAATCCCGGCCGTCGGAGTATGAATCTCAAGCTGGCGGAATTCACCAACCAAATAGATGCTGGCGATGAAGCCCTGTTCTTCTTTTCCGGACACGGTATACAGACTGACAGCGGCAACTATCTGCTTCCGGCGGATATTCCGAAAGGGCGGGCCGGTGAAGAGTTTGTCAAATCGGAATCCGTTGCCGTCAGAAAAATTATGCGCATGATAACCAAGGCGCGAGCACGGGTGAGCATTCTTATTCTGGATGCCTGCCGTAATAATCCGTTTGCTGGCAAATATGGCAAGTCCATCGGGACGGCGCGAGGACTGGGACGAACCGAGGCCCCCGAGGGAAGCTTCATCATGTATTCGGCGGGTGAGGGACAGGTGGCGCTTGACCGCCTTAATAACCACGACCCCAATCCGAACTCGGTTTTTACTCGCATACTCGCTCCCATGTTGAAACAGCCCGGTTTGAAAATTACTGACATGGCAAGAAAGTTGCGCCGCAAGGTGCAAAAAATCGCTAGAAGAGTAGGCCACAAACAACGTCCCGCCTATTATGATGAAGTGACCGGAGATTTCTATTTTCGCAAAGGAACCGGACGAATCCCTCCGGGTACCGTTGTGAGAATGGACCCCGATGAGCAGCTCTGGAAGAGGATTGCAGGCTCGAATAACGACTCGGATTTCAAATTCTATTTGCGCCAGTTTCCCCAAGGGAAATATGCTGCGGTCGCCCGTCTCATGCTCAGGGAAATGGCCGAAAAGAAAGTTGTCTCTCTTTCCGGTGGACAGGAACCCCAGCAGCCCACCAGCCGGAAATTCCCCAATGAGCCCCTACCAATTGATATCAATGTTGACCCTGATGTTCTGGCCCTTGTGGAAACGCATCCATTTTTCGCCAACGCACCAGTAGTGAGGATTGCGAAACTTGGAACGAGTTCAAGTCAGAAAACTGACTATGGAAATATACGCAGTTCGACCAGCACAAATATTCATTGGTTGCGTCGAGGTATTGCTCTAGAGGTTGCTACGAGAATTGATAATATCGGTGGTGGCTTGCGTACGCGAGCTAATTTGCGGAGTATCATGGTCGCAAATGGTCTTGTGGAATTGGGAGCTATCTCAAAAAGTAGTGCAAATCGTCGAGGCTTCAATTCAACCGCGGTTGATACTACTATACGAATAGGCTCGCTTAAAGGGCATATTTTTCCGGTTAAAGTCGGCAACAGATTTTCTTACAGGATCGTAAGTAAAAGGGTGGTGCGAAAAACAAATACTGATAGCAAATATATATTTAGCAAAAGCTGCAAGGTTATAAAAAAATATAAGGCGGAAATCTTTCATAAAAAACTGAGTGGTTATGCTTATTTCGCACAATGTAATTATGCACATAGATATGATAGCAAGAATGTCGATAGGGGTATTTTAGGAACATTTTTTTTTGATGAACTTGGTTATTGGATAACAGCTGATCCAAACGATTCTCGACAGAAATTAACCTCAGGCGATAAGTATACCAAGCTGAAGTCATTCTCTCTCTCATCAAGCAGCAAGCAGGTTTCCCGCTCCGTCAGTTTTACCTCGAAAGGAACCTGGCTCGTGCAGATTGCCGCTGCTCGCAGCCGCAAAGAGGCTCTGAGACGATATGCGAGGATCAAGGCGAAATACCCCACGCTTGTCACTCAGGCAAAGCCCGATATTCAACGCACCAATCTGGGAAGAAAAGGTATTTACTACCGGGTTCGCCTGGGGGCGCTGGCCAGCAAACGAGAAGCTCAAAAACTCTGCGCGAGCTTCAGGAAACGAGGCCTTCGCAGCTGTCTGGTGAGGCGTCGATAATAACATCACCGATCATCCCGATAAGAGAATAGTAATTGTTTTAGCCAAATGAGGGGAATATGCAGTTTATCCAAAGGTCCACCATTTTGTTTTTCTCTGTGCTGGCTGGTTCTCTTTCACTGATTGCCACCCCAGCCTCATCCGCTCCCACCTGCACCACATATAGGCAGGATATCAGAGCAGCCAGCCGTGCAAGTGATCCGAATAAAGCGGTGCGACTATTCAGAAAGGCTGAGCAAAACCGAGCCTGTACAGGACTGGCGCTGAAAAAACTGGGGCGTAGGGTGGCTCATGTCTTTTACTTCAAAGCCTACGCAGATGGCGTGACATCTGAGAAACAAACCCACCTCTTGAATGAGGGGCTGCGATATGGACGACCATGGCGTCTGCTTGCCGCTGCTGCCGATATGGCGAAGGAACGTAAAGACTATGGTCGGGCGACAAGCCTCTATGCCGAGGCGCTTGATGATATAAACGACGAATTACTTCATCCCGCCCCCAAGGCTCCCCCCCAAAAGATCATAGCGCAAATTCATAAAAAAGCTGAAACAACGCGCCTTCTTGCTCCCCAATATGTTGCACATAAAAATCGTAGCGGTGAGTCCGGCGGCTTATCCTTGGGTAAATTTCGCGGATTTGAACCAAAAGCAACCGCAGTACCGATAAATTTTGAATATGATGCCATAAAATTCGCGCCCAACGGTTTCAGGGCCGTACGCGACATGCTCGACTATCTCAAGCAGCAGGGTTCTCCCAATATTACCCTCATCGGCCATACGGACGAGCGCGGGGCAAAGGGATATAATCTTAACCTCTCTGCCCGCCGCGCCGATGCCGTAAAAGACTGGCTTATGAATGGAGGTTACGAAGGCCGTATCAGCACCAAAGGCCTTGGGGAAAGCAAGTCTTTTATTTCCGATGACCCCGGCAGCTACACTCAAGCAGAACGCTGGCAACTCGACCGCCGTGTGGAGCTGGTGCGATGAGATTATTCAAAAACTTCTCTATTGTCGCGGTGGCGATCATGGCCACAACCGTGCTTAACGCAGCAGCTAAGGCGAAGGTCTACGGCCTTGCCATTGGTATTGATCAGTATCAGCATTTCCCCGATCTCGAAGGGGCCACTGCTGATGCCCGAGACGTCACCCGGTCGCTACGTCAAACCGGTGCCCAAAGCGTCTCGATGCTCATCAATGGTAAGGCCACCTATCGAGCCATTAAACAAGGCTGGCAATCGATGCTAAAAAAAGCTAGGCGCGGCGATACGTTGGTCTTCGCCTATGCCGGTCATGGCGGGCAGGAAAGAGAGGCGATCAGCGGCAGCGAAGATGACGGAATGGACGAGACCTTTCTGCTTGGAGGGTTTTCGACGAAGACGCCCAAAGGTCGCCGCGAGCGTATCGTCGATAATGAAATCAATGCCTGGTTCAAGCAGGCTGGTGACAAAGGCGTGCGCGTTATTTTCATCGCTGATAGTTGTCACTCCGGCACTATGACCCGAGATATCGATGAGCGCGTGCAATTGTCAACACGATCAGCTCCACCCTACGGTATGCCAGACGACGAGCCCATATCCACCGATGCCAAAACAGGCGCGATGCTGAGTGAAGACGACCTGACCCATGTCACCTTTTTTGCGGCGACGCAGGAACACAGCAAGGTCGCGGAAATCACCATCAACGGACGCAAGCGTGGTGCTCTTTCCTGGGCCTTTGCCCGCGCTCTGCAACAAGGGGCTGACCGCAATCAAGACGGCGTGCTGACCCGGTTCGAACTGGAAAGCTATATCGTCCCCAAGGTTCGGCAGGTTTCCGAAGCAAGACAGACTCTCGATATCCGTCCCCGCTCCGTGGAGCATGATCAACCATTGCTTGAGCTGGCAAAAATGCCGAGAGGAAATCCGGCTTCCTCCAATCTTCCCCTTCGCGTGAAGATTGTTCATGCCGGGAATTCGCAAAAACTATTCGCCTCATTGCAAGGCGCTGTTCCGGTAGGCAATGGTGAGGCCCCCGATCTTGTCTATGATGCAAATGACCGGTCAGTCGTCAATGGGGCGGGAGATCAAGTTGCAGAGGGTATCAATCCTGCTTTTTTGCAAGGTGTGGTAGATAAATGGCGCTCTCTACCAGGGATCAAGGAGATGGTGGTTGCCCATCCTCTTTCCATCTCCCTGTCGCCAGATGATGCCCGCCATCCGGGTGGTCAGGCCATCGGTTTTGAAACAGAGCCTGTCCGCTATTCCCACCTCACCGTCATCAATCTAACGCCGGACGGTCTAGTCAAATATCTCTACCCAATTGAGGGGGATCCATCCACATGGCAGACAGGCGAACCCTATCGGCTTGACCTTCGCTCCATGGGACCTTTTGGGGCCGACCACCTATTGATCATTGCGAGCAAGCACCCGCTTGGCGAACTGCAAGCGAAACTCCGTTCTGCAAGTATCACCGGCCTGTCGTCGATCCTTGATACAGCGCTAAAAGGCATAGAACATCAGATTGGTCTGAAGGGGCTCTATACATATGCAGGGGAGGGCCGCGAATGATCCGGTTTTGCACATTGTTTGCCTTGTGCCTGTTTGCCCTGCTTCCCCCCGCCTCCGCCGAGGACCGGGCTCTGATCATTGGTGTCGACCGTTATCCCCATATGAGGCAAAAACAGCAACTGACCGGCAGCGTCAATGATGCCCGTGCTATGGCCTCTCTCGCGAAAGACATCTGGGGATTCAAACCGCAGCAGATCAAATTACTGCTCAATGAGCAAGCAACATCAAAGACCATCCTTGCAGAAATCAAAAACTGGTTGATCAATGGCACCTCCCCCGGCGACCGAGTACTGCTCACCTATTCCGGCCATGGCTATTACAAACCTGATGACAATAATGATGAGCTGGATGGTTTCGATGAAACCATTGCGCCCTCAGACGTCCAGCACTCCGGTCTGGAGCTGATCAATATGGTATCCGATGACCAAATCAGCCGCTTGCTCACCAAAATGAAGGACCGTGATGTTATGCTGGTGGTCGACAGTTGTCATTCGGGCACCATCACCCGCGCGCTTAATCTGGAGGAAGATAAAGGCCCTGCGATTGTTCGCTCGCTCAGCATTGGTCGCATCAGCCGCGCTCTTGACGACAGAGGGTTTGATGAGGTCCGGCGTGGTAGCAGTTTCTTGAAGGGCGGAAAAAACCTGATGGCTTGGAGCGCGGTTTCACCAAGCGAAAAGGCACAGGAGGACATGAGCCAGTCTGAAGGTCAGCGCAACGGTGTTTTTACTCGCAGCTTTATCGAGGGCTTGCGTGACAGACGGGCCGATGCCAATGGCAACGGTATCATCACCTCGATGGAACTCATTGCCTATACACGGGGGCAGGCACAGGACTATTGCAAGGGCTACACCTGCAAGACCGGCATGACACCAACGCTGGAGGCCAAACCTGAATATATGGCGCGCGACCTGCTTAGCTGGTTGCCCCAAGGAAGAGAGAGGACACAGGCAGCACAAAGCCAACCTCCCGCAAGACCCGACGTCAGCGACATCATCACCCAGGATAACAGGATTGGCGTAAAAGTCGAAATCCTGCCAGGCAATCATATCCGCCTTGGTGGTATTATCAAACTGCGTGTGACCAGCCCCCAACCCGGCTGGCTGATTGTGCTTGATGTGAGGGACAATGGTGAAGTGGTGCAGATCTTTCCCAACAAATACAAGCCGGGCCGCAGTCTGCGTTCAAATGCACCCCTCACCATCCCCGACGCCACCTATGGCTTCAATTTCACGGCCACCAAACCCGGCTCGGGAAAAATTATGGCGATTGTTACGCAGGATAACGTCCCCCTCGATGACCTACTCGGTAAACATCGGGATATTGAGGTCGTGCCGGAAAAGGAAAACTATTTGGCAGAGCTGGCCCAGCGCCTCATGAAAGTCTGGACTGACGACAACCGCAACCGTGCCGCGAGGTGGTCTGTGGCATCATCTGAATATCGAATTGAGAAGTAACGAAGAGGGGAGAATACAATGTTCCATATGACACGATTGACTTCGATATATTTTTCTATCGTCGTAGTGCTGACTATTTTGGTAGCGCCGACATTGGTTCGATCTGTCGACAAACACTTGTCAGGCGCAATAACGCATCCTCAGGTTAAAATCATTCCTTCGCTTTTTCATTCAAACCCTGTCAACACGGTTGCCATATCACCCGATGGTAAGTGGATTGCATCTGGCAGTTCAACAATCAAGCTGTGGGAGGCTACCACCGGAAGACTCGTTCGAACATTTGTAGGGCATCCAGGAGGCTTGGGCGTCCAGTCATTGGTTTTTTCTCCAAATAGCAAGTTGCTCGTATCTGGTGGTAATGGTGACCCAATTAAAATTTGGGATCTGGCCAATGGGGAACGTCTCCATTTTTTAACAGATGCTTCCAAGGACGCAATTCGCGCCGATCATGTGGCATTGTCAAACGATGGTCGAGTTGTAGCATATGCTGATTTTGAGGGAATAAAACTTAGAGATTTAAAAGACGGCCATCTTTTGAAAAAATTGAAAGGCAGTGGACCTTTGGTATTTTCAGCAGATAGTTCTCGTCTATTTGCACAAGGTGAGAATGGTAAAATTCTCGTTTATAACGCCCAAAATGGCCGTCGGACCAATTCTCTTGTGGGACACTCTCGAAGCAAAAATTTTGTGGGTCCCCATGGGGAAAATATGATCGGTATAACTGCGCTGGTTCTCTCTCCAGATGGCCATTACCTTGCAACGAGTAGTGCGGACAACACCTTTAAAATTTGGCATGCTGGATCGGGTAAATATGTGAGAACCGTAAGAGCCCATAAAGGGGCTGTCAATTGGCTGACCTTTACCCCAGATAGTCAGAGAATCGTTACAGCAGGTGCAGAAGGTAAAATCAAGATTTGGAATCTAAATGGGACATTGAAAAAAACATTAGTTCATGAGAAGGCAACCAGCCTCACAGCCGCGTTGTCAGCAGATGGTCAATGGCTCGTGTTTTCTGGAAATACCCAACCTAGATTGACAATTTTAGATATGACGTCCGCTACAGCCAAGCGACAGATTCAATCTGCAGTGCATGTTGTAACTTCAGTTGACGGGTCCCCTGACAGTCAATTTATTTTATCCGGTGGATGGGACAAAGTGGCCAGGTTGTGGGATTTAGAACGAGCAAAATTTGTTCGCAGTTTTCGGGGTCACAAGTCTCGCGTTGAAAGCGTTGCTATATCGCCAAATGGTAAATTAGGCGCGACATTGGCCGGAGATGACTATTTGCCGGATAACACTGGAAACGATGGAGCGGTACGAATATGGGATTTGAAGTCTGGAAAATTGCTCCGAACTATTCAAGCTCACAAGGGCATGACTTCTGGATTATCTTTTTCTCCAGATAGTACGAAAATTCTCTCTTCAGGCGGAATATCTGGTGGGACAGCGGCGCGGATTTGGGATGTAAAGACGGGACGTCTTTTGCGCCAGGCAAAAGAAAAATACGCTGCACCCCGTGCCGTTTTTTCGCCAGATGGCCGGGATGTGATTACTGGAAACCGCCTTGGCAATAAAATAAAACGTTTTTCTGTTGTTGGCCGAAAAAGAATAAAACAGTTTTTTTACCAGCGTGGAGTTGATGTTCAGCTGTTTGCCTTTACTCCTGATGGCACCCATTTATTCGGCTCGGTTAACTCCAAAGTAGCAGTTTGGAAATATCCAACGGGAAAACTCCTCGGAGTGTTTGCTGATCACAAAGACAAAACACATCATGGCATCACTGCTTTGGCAATATCACCAGGTGGCGATACTCTTCTTACAGGAGCTTGGGACCGGAAACTGAAACTCTGGAGCGTTAGTTCAGAAGATAAACGACCGCTGGTGCTTAGTGGTCATCAAGCTGATATCCGTTCAGCGGTATTTTTGAAGGATGGTAAGCGGCTTGTTTCTTCAAGTTCAGATGGCACTATTCGTGTGTGGGATAAAAAATCGGGGCAATTGATTGCCACCTTGATTAGCAACAAAGGTGATGAATGGATCATTATTACGCCAGAGGGATTTTTCACGGCTTCGAAGAATGGGGCAAAAATGCTAAGTGTCGTACAGGGACTCGAATTATCTACTATAGATCAACTATATAATGCTCTTTATCGCCCGGACCTTGTTCGCGAGAAACTGGCTGGTGATCCCCGTGGACTGGTGAAGGCAGCAGCAGCTAAGCTTGATCTCGACAAAATTGTCGCCAGTGGCATGTCCCCGAACGTGTCCTTTGTTTCACCAAGCCACAAAAGCATAATTCAAAATGATCAGGTCACTGCAAAGATTAGAATTGAAGATCAGGGTGGAGGTATCGGACGGATAGAATGGCGGGTAAATGGCCGTACACTTGGCATTGGGGAGAGGACGCTCGGACGCATTGGCAAGCCCGGTGCAAAATCGATCACTGCCAGTAAATCTCTCTGGCTTGATCCGGGCAAAAACGTTATTGAGGTCGTGGCCTACAACAAGGCCAATCTGATCGCCTCCGATCCGGCCCGTGTCATTGTCAACTGGTCCGGCGAAACCTCCAAAACGCCCCCAGATCTCTATGTGCTGGCGATTGGCGTCAACGACTATTGGGATGGCCGGTTACGTCTCAATTTTGCTCGCCCGGATGCAGTGGCTCTGTCCAACGCGCTGCAAAAGGCCGGACAAAAACTTTACAAAAAAGTGCACATCGTCAATCTGCTTGATAGTGATGTAACCTCTACCCGGCTTGCACAAAAGTTTGCTGATCTTGGTACAAAGGTGAAGCCACGCGATGTGTTTGTGTTCTATCTCGCCGGTCACGGCAAAACAGTAGACGGAAAGTATTATTTTATCCCGCAGGATTTCAGATATCGCAACAAAGAGTCCATCACCAAGAAAGGGATTGGACAGGATCAATGGCAGAAATGGTTTTCGCAGATCCCGGCGCGCAAGTCGCTCCTGCTTTACGATACCTGCGAAAGTGGTTCGCTCACCGGTGCGCGCATCGCCACACGCGGAATGGAACATGTGGCGGCCCTCGAAAAACTGACCCGCGCCATCGGACGCACGACATTGTCTGCTTCTACCGACGATGCGCCCGCATTGGAAGGATTTAGGGGGCACGGCGTCTTTACCTGGGCACTGCTGGAGGCTTTGTCGAAAGCTGATTCCAACAAGAATAACCTCATAGAAATAACCGAGCTTGCCAGTCATATAGATGCCCGCGTCCCTGAGATCAGCCATAAAGCCTTCGGCCATCGTCAGGTGCCGCAAATGAATATCGTCGGTTCCAACTTTCCTCTCACTGGCAAAATCGCGACCTTGGTAGCGGATGCTGGGCCCGCGCCATCGACAATTTCGCGCAAGCCGACACATGTTGTTTTGCAAACTGCTGATCTGTTCAAATCGGCAGGAGGTGTTGGCATTGCTGTGAAAAATCTGGCACCCGGTACAACCGTCACCCTTGTCCGCCGGAAAGGTGGCTGGGTGCTGATCGCCAAGGAAGGTCGCAAGCTCGGTTTTGTTGCTAAGGAAAAACTCGCACCAATGCAGTGAGGCGACTCTGATAAATTTACTGCCAAGACTTATCAGATTGAAAATAGCAGCTTGCTCAAAAAGCCAATTTCATTTGGCAACGTTCGAATAAGATGGGGGGGTAATCCTCCCGAAAAACCACTGGGGTTTTAGGTAGAATTTTCTCATAGTATGAAAGAGGAGATTTTAGATGAAGAAATCACGTTTTAGCGATCACAAGATCATGTCCATCCTGAAGCAGGCCGAGGGCGGCGTACCG